>NZ_BJKJ01000015.1:0-118141 GCF_006538305.1 Alteromonas sp. KUL17 | reverse complement strand
GAGGCTCTAACAATAATTTTTAAACTCCTCGCTGAACCGGATGATTGTGTGCTTTTCAAGACCTGAAAGAAAGTATCAGTGAATACAGTTGAATAAGAGTACTCTGTTTCTGCTTCTCGGGGCTTAAGTTGTTTCCGCGGAAACAACTGCTTCTAAATTCATCGTAGCCCAATGAATTCGAGGCTTTGAGCCTATCCATAATATTTCATTTAATGAGCCTTACAAAATAGGAACAAACTATTCAGGGAGAGAGGCTCTAACAATAATTTCTATGCTCTTCGCAGAATCGGATGAATGTGTGCTTCGTAAGATTGTAAAGAAATCACCAACTAAGACGCTTGAAGAAATAAAGCTGTCTTTGTTACATATGAATGTTTCCGCGGAAAAAATGAGTGGACTAAAGATGGAAAGCTAATAATAAGCGGCCTTTCACACATTAGAAATAGTTGTATAAATACGTCATTTTTTACTATCGATAGACTGTTAGCAGTGACCTCTAACAGAAAAAGAAGATAAATTTCTGCTGACCTGCTAAACCGAATACGTATCAAAAATCTACTACTTGTATCTCTGATTAGTAAAGTTAAGCTGTGTGTATTCGACTTTCCACTTTTTGTATAGCCTCGCTCCGGACAAGTTGTTGAATTACATTATTCGTAAAGTAAAGTTTAAAGTAAGTCACTTCTAAAGATTCGATCCGAGACATTAATTACTTGCCATGTCAATATAACTCTATGTCCTGAAATAAGGTTAGAGTAATGAACAAAACAGAGTTGTATAATGGAATGCGTGTTCTTTCCAGTTATCACCGCAAAGGCGGTGTAGGTAAAACTTTTTTAGCTTCTACTATAGCTTACCTGCTTGCTACTGGTGGCCCGAATGGAAGAGGTAAGAAACGACGTGTTTTAGTACTAGACTATGATTCTCAGCAAGACTCATCAAAAGCGTTTTTGAAAATGGACGCTATCCCAGGAGACGATGAGTATGCGGCTCCTTTACATCCAGAGTTTGATGACATCGATGACCCTGAATGGAGTGGAAGAAATACGAGTACCGACATATTGTTTAACTCTCCCGTATACGAATATCCAACTGCTTTTGAAAACATCAAGGTACTGCCTTCGGAAGGGAATGTAGATAGGGTGCTTGCACTAACTCCAGAGTCAGACAGGTTAGTTTCAAAAATAACTGCTCATATGCGAGATTGGTTCTCCGTTGAGGAGCTGGCCGACGATTACGATATAGTCATCGTTGATAACCCGCCGAGTAAATCTCCCGTATCTGCTGGTATGCTGGGCGCTGCTACACATGTAATTATTCCCACTGAACCAGAATACGACTCAATCGATGGCGTGCCTATGCTTCTTAACCGTATCGATCGAATTAATGAAGATAGAGCCCATAACCCTCTGAAAATTGTAGGTGTAGTTCCCAATAAAGTGCCGAGTAAGTCAAGGTTAACTCAAAAAGACGAGGTTGCCTTAGCTAAGCTTTACGATAGCGAGGGACCAACTGGAAAGTACATGAGTCCATTTTGGCTTCAACAACGAAACTGCTATAGAGTTATGGAGAGGCCGTCAGTTGACGAAACACATTTTAACTATGTTCACAACCACCACGCTAAAAGTGAAATGCAAAAACTTTATGCATTAATTGAAAGTAGCTTATGGGGAGATGACGTATGACTGCTAAAAAGCCGAGAAGCCGAAGAGTGGTGAAGCCATCTTCGCAAGAGGATTTGATCAGTAAGTTTCAGTCGGGCGAGGGTGTTTCGAAGAAATCGCAACAGATGTTAGATGATTTGAAGCAACGCGATAAATCCAAAGAAAGTAACGTTCACGACGACCCTCTTTTTAAAACGTCTTCTGAAATAGACAGAGTACTTGTCGACTACATACAGCCTCAATCAGATAACCCACGATATTTACCTGTTAAGTTTGCTAAACGTGACGATGCTGATTCAATTGCCTCGTTAACGAATTGTGTCGTATGCGAAAAAGGACTTATTGAAAACAGGCTTGATAAAAGCAACCCTAGATACGATGCAGTAGACGCAGAGATAGAGGAGATCAAAGGTCTAGCTGAGACTTTGAAACATAGCGAATTAGTTCACCCAATCGCTGTGTGGCGTAAAAACATGTCTGATTATGCAATCGTTGCCGGTCATAGGAGATATTATGCGATACGTTATCTATACGGCGGTTTAATCAAAGTAAAAGTAAAAATATACGCAGAAAAGCCTAAAAATATAAACGTATTGCGGCATATTGAGAACTTTTCTCGCAGTGATTTAACACTTCCTGATGCGTTAAACAGCTATTCGAATGCTGTTCTCGAGTTGGAGAGTATTGAAGGTGAAAAGCTATCAAAAAGCAGAGCAGGCGTTGTCACTTCATATCTAGGCATAGGACGCACTACTTTTTACCGGTACGACAAACTTCATGAATACAGAGAGTTTGTAATGCCTCTTCTTGAAAATAGAATTGTAGAATCTCTGCGAGGATTATACGAAGAGATAATCAAAGCTGAGCAACAGGGCAGGGAGGAGGTAGAAAAATATCTCAAGTCACTCCAATCACAGGGGAAATGCCATAAATATCTGCAGGCTCCTGTAGCTAAAAAAGTTGGTAGGTCTAAACAGTTCATTTCGCTACCTAGAGTAAAAATCAACGACATATCAGCCATTAAACGTTTACTAACTGAAGATGTTACCCAACTAGAATTGGGAATTGATTGGGAAACCATAGATTTTAATGACCCAATGATGTTGGAAAATGCTCTGAAGGAATTGTTTAAGTCTCTCTCGAAATAGTTTCTGTTTCCGCGGGAACTTTAAGCTTTATAGACGCTATACCTCTTATAAAATAAGGGGTGTAGCGCTTTTTAATATGCTGTTTAACTGTTGTTGAACTTATAGTTTATATTTCTTTCGCGTATTCAATCCGGAAAGACTGTAACTAAATTTCCCCCCAATATTACTTTTATAGGATGCAATATATCTTTAATACTCCCTAGTTAACGCCTATGAACAAAATTCGAGCCTGCTCTTAATATAAGATTTTTCTTATTGTTGATCTTAACTTCTACCTATTGGTTGCCAACACAATTTTATAACAATTTAATTGATTGCTCATTACAATTAGGTCATAATCGCTCAAAAGTAATCATCTTTACTTCCTTTTAAGCGGCTTTAGATATATAAGCCTAGAATGAAAATAATGGAGGAAATGTGTCGAGTTCAGATGAGTTTGAAACACAACCAATAAGCCCGAATAAGTTACAGCCAGCTCGAGCATTTGCAGGGAGTTACGCAGGTGAGCATGTTGCCGGAACTGAATTTGTAATTGGAGCACTTTTTGTATCGTGGGGAGTTGGTGCTGGTGACATTCTAGTTGGTCTTCTCTTAGGTAATTTACTCGCAGTACTCACGTGGGGCTTGTTAACCGCGCCAATAGCCACCGAAACTCGTCTAACCCTATATGCCTATTTAGAAAAAATAGCAGGTAAAGGCACAATCAAATTATATAGTGTTGTTAATGGTATTCTTTTTAGTGTGCTTGCAGGAGCAATGATTACAGTATCCGCATCAGCGGTAAGAATATTGTTAGACATCCCTCCCCAGGTAGACTGGTTTCCATCTGACCTACGGTTCGTTTTAGTCGCCCTTTTTGTAGGAGCGGTTGTCGTGTTTATGGCCGTGAAAGGCTTTAAGAAGCTAGCTGCTTTTGCCGAAGTTTGTGCGCCATGGATGATTTTGATGTTTATCGTTGGAGCGTTATTTTTACTTCCTGCTCTTATCGAATCTACACCTGGAATAACAAATATCTCCTCGTTTTCAGATTTCTACACAATCGCTAATGAATCTATATGGGTAAAAACCAGTAGCGAAGTGGGCTTCTGGCATGTTGCTGCGTTTGCTTGGGTAGCGAACTTAGCGATGCATGGAGGAATGGGAGACATGACGTTATTGCGCTTCGCTCGCTATTCTCGATACGGCTTTTTCTCTGCACTAGGTATGTTTATTGGCCACTATATGGCATGGATATGTGCGGGCATCATGGGAGCCGGTGCAGCAATAATTTTGGGCACAGCTATTACTAATCTAGACCCTGGTGCAGTCGCCTATCAGGCATTGGGTACATGCGGAATCATTGCAGTTATTATCGCAGGGTGGACAACGTCTAACCCTACTATTTACCGCGCAGGATTGGCGTTCAGCTCTCTTAATCCAAAATGGAGTAGAGAGAAATCTACGATAGTCGTTGGTGTTGTAACAACCATTATCGCGTGTTTCCCTTTCGTGTTCTCTCAGCTTCTTGGTTTCGTTGGAATCATGGGTTTAATGATGGCGCCAGTAGGTGCAATTATTGTGGCTGAGCATTGGCTCTTCCCTAAAATGGGCTTAACTCGTTACTGGTCTCAATATAAAGGAAACAATACAAATTGGGCGGCTATTATCACATGGCTTACAGCACTAGGTTTAAGTTATTTACTGGAGCAGTCAGGCGTACTTCACTTGTTTTTCCTTCTAATCCCCATATGGGTTTACTCTACGGTGCTGTATTGCCTACTATCAATTGCTATGGGCGCTAAGAAAAGTTTTCCTGAAGCAGCGATTGCAGAAGCCGCGGAGTCAAACCGTAGATTGGAAGAGAAACACTTCTTGGAAAGCCTTTCCAGAGAATCAATAAAAGTCCCGAATAAGAAATTGTCGCCAATAGTTACTCTAGCTTCATTTGTAGCTATTGCCTCACTTGTCACTTGTCTGGTTATTGGCGTTATAGCTTACTTCGATAACGGAAACAGCGCTTTGCATTCCCCGTTATTAACAGCAACGATAATTTATTTTGTAACGGCTACATACGTGTATCTTGCAAATACCAATGCTGCTGAAACCGATGAAGTACCTATCGTTGAAGCACAAGCTTCTGACAATTAGTTTTCCGATGTAGGCTTTCCCCTCTGGCACCGTGAGCTAGAGGGGCTTTTTTTTTACAGGACGATTATTGTGAAAGTACCGATCTCATTTCTAATAATACTTCTGAACTGCTTCCAAGTGTGTTTAGTCAAAGCTGAAACTGACGAAGAAAGCGCTGCATCCATTGATAATCGACCTCCCAACATACTCTTTATATTAGCTGACGACCATCGTTGGGATTTGTTAAGTAGAAATTCGTCTCAAGTACAAACGCCTAATCTCGATGCTCTAGCTAATGAAGGTGTAGTGTTTGAAAACGCTTTTGTGACAACTCCGATATGCGCTTCTAGTCGAATCAGCATTTTGACAGGTTTAACTGAGCGCACTCACGATTTTACTTTCGGACGACCTCCTACGGGCAAAGAAGAATCATCAAACGTGTACCCAGCGTTATTAAAAAGAGCAGGGTACACCACAGGATTTGTCGGCAAATATGAAATAAAACTGTCGGGAGAAGATGATGAACGATTCGATTATTTCAAGCCCCTTCTTCAATCAAAAACTAATGAGTGGGAAGGAACGCAAATACCACAGACACATTACATTAGAAATCTTGCGAGTAAATTTATAAAGCAAGCATCAACAGGGGATAAGCCGTGGGTTTTGGCTGTTAATTTTTGGAATCCCCATGCACATGATACGGACAAGGAAGACCAGTTTCATTATCCACCAGAATTTGACTCTATGTACTCTGATGTTGATATAGCAAAGGCAAATATTTCTGATGACAAAGATTTTGAGACGCTCCCGGATTTTCTAAAAACTTCTATGGGAAGAATTCGCAGGGAATATCGGTTCGCAACTGAAGAAATGTATCAACGAATAGTGAAACGACATTATCGAGCTATTAGTAGCGTCGATGACGCAGTCGGCTCTTTAAACGAGCTTCTTAAGTCTCTTCACTTGGATGACAACACGATCATCATCTACACCGGGGATAACGGGTACGCATTGAATGAGCGCCAATTGGCAGGTAAGTGGTTCGGCTGGGATGAAGACCTACGAGTACCTCTTATTATCAAGGACCCTCGCAATCCAAAGCACAAGGAAATAAGCGAGTTTGCACTTAACATTGATATTGCACCTACAATACTTGATTTTGCCGGTTTACCTATTCCAGCCGGTTATCAAGGAAGCAGTTTAATACCATTGATTGGCGCAGAGGAAGTCGATGAATGGCGAGATGAGTTCTTCTTTGAGCATATGTACCAACCGAAACGTGCTCCTATTCCGCCCATGTACGGTTTACGAACAGCACACTGGAAATTTGTGAATTTCTATAAAAACGACTACGTGCAACTTTACGATTTGGAAAACGACCCGCTCGAAACTACTAATCTTGCGTATGAAGAAAAATACCAGTACTTAACTAATGGGCTTTTGCAGCGAGCAAATGTGTATATAGAAAAGTACGAAAATGCGCGAAGTGAAGAAGTTAAATCAAGAAAAAGTTTCGAGAATACTCTCCTGTCTAATTAAATCCTTAATGCTTAGGGCTCTTCCTCGTTATTACGGGGGGGGGAGCCATCACTTAATAATTTCCAACTTTCCAAAATATCAAAATAGGCCTTTGTGATTGATTTTGAGTGTTGATGATTGCTTTATGTTCATATACAATCATTTTACATTTATTTAAAGGCTCTTGATGAGTGTAACAGCCTGTAAGTTTCATTACACAGAGTTTAAGGGATGGAGAGAAAGAGAAGTGAAGTTAGCTATTATTGGCGAATGTATGATTGAGTTATCTAACAGTGATAGTGAGCTTTATAAACTCAATTATGGCGGAGATACACTTAATACCGCTATTTATCTTTCTCGCTGTGGGGGGAACGTCGAGTATGTAACGGCACTGGGCGATGACTCGTTTAGCAGTAAAATGCTTTCGCTTTGGCAAGAGGAAGGAGTCGGCGTTAAGCATGTGAAGATATTGGAAAACAGTGTGCCGGGTTTGTATTTGATTGAAAATGAGCCCAATGGCGAACGTCATTTCCACTATTGGCGTTCTAACTCCCCAGCAAAATACCTAATAGATAAATTTCCAGAAAGTTTAGACGAGATTAAAGATTACGACGCTATCTTTTTGAGCGGTATAACGCTTTCAATCTATTCTGAATCAACCCGAAAAGCACTTTATGATTTTCTCAGTGAATTCCGTGTGCGTGGCGGCATGGTTATTTTTGATAATAACTATCGGGCAAGGAACTGGTCTTCGCTGAGCGAAACCTCAAAAGCGTTTAACCAAATAATGAATCTTACAGATTTGGCTCTTCTGAGTATGGAAGATGAGGTCAGCCTACATGGAGAGCACTCAATGGAATATTGTATTGAGCGCTGGCTAAAATGCGGTGTTTCTGAAGTCATTGTTAAGAATGGCGCTAGCGGCATTCTTGCGGCTAATAAAGATGGGAAGTTTGAGTTTGACGTTCCTAACGTTGTAGAGCCTGTCGATACTACAGCAGCTGGTGACTCTTTTAACGGTGCATTTTTAGCGGCCAAGGCGAAGGGAGAAAGTCTAGAAAAATGTATCCGTGATGGTCAGTTTTGCGCAGCACAAGTGATCATGCATAAAGGAGCGATAGTTCCTAAAAGCATTTCACTCAAAGGAGCGTAAGAATGAAAATTAAACATTTGCTAAAAATTCTCCTATTGATTCCAGTTATAGCGTTACAAGGGTGCGACACTGACGCTGAAGACGAGACTTATGTTATTCGTCTTGGGCATCAGTTAGATATAAACCATCCTGTACACAAGGGACTCGTTTTTCTCAAAGAGGAACTCGAAAGAAGGTCTAATGGGTCAATGTCTATTGTCATTTATCCATCATCACAGGTCGGTGACGAAAGGGAGGTCCTTGAACTCATTCAAATAGGCAGTATGGGAATGACAAAAGTTTCGGCGAGTGCGTTAGAGAGCTTTGTGCCTGAAATGAAAGTGTTTAGCCTTCCTTACCTTTTCAATAACCAAGAACACTATTGGAATACTCTCAACGGCAACGTTGGTAAAGAGTTACTATCCGCCGGCGAACCATATCGCTTCAAAGGACTAGGCTATTTTGACGCCGGCTCTAGAAGCTTCTACACAACAAAGAAGCAAGTAGTCACGCCTGATGATCTACAAGGGCAAAAAATAAGAGTAATGAATAGCCAGACTGCTGTGTCCATGGTTAATACGATGGGCGGTGCAGCCACACCAGTAAGTTGGGGGGAACTGTATACATCGCTCCAGCAGGGGGTGGTGGATGGTGCTGAAAATAACCTCCCAAGTTTTTACTATTCAAAGCACTACGAAGTTAGTCAGTACCTTATCTTAGATGAACACACCTCAATACCTGACGTGATAATCATCGGTACCCATGTCTGGGAACAGTTAAATACTGAACAACAGAAGTGGTTGGAAGAATCGATGTTGGCTGCTACCGACTTTCAACGGGCGCTGTGGGCCGAATCAACACGAGAATCCTTAGAAGTAGTAAAGAAAGCCGGTGTGGAAGTTATTGAGGCCGACAAAAGTGTATTTCAAGAGAGTGTACTCCCCGTCTACGAATCTTTAAAAGGTAGCGATTTGGAAGCGCTTGTTAAGCAAATAAAGTCGTTAGGAGTAGAACAATGAAGACACTTTCAGGAATCATTCCTACGCTAAATAAAGCGTTGCGAGCATTATTAGCAACAATGATGGCTCTGTTAGTTTTAAATGTAACTTGGCAGGTGATAACGCGTTTCGTTTTACCTCACCCTAGTTCCTTCACGGAAGAGCTTGCCCGCTTTTTCTTGATATGGATTAGCTTGCTTGGCAGTGCCTATGCATTTCATACCCACAGCCATTTGGGGTTCGATTACTTAACTAAAAAGATGCAGAGTAACGCTGCGATTACAACGGCAAAGTTAGGATACGTGCTAGTAATCTTGTTCGCTCTGGGCGTTCTAGTCATAGGTGGAGTCAATCTTACTTACATCACATTTTTGCTAAATCAAGAATCCCCTGTACTTGGCATCCCTATGGGGTACGTTTATTTAGTAGTACCGTTAAGTGGGTTTCTGTTCATCTTATACGGGGTATGGGGATTTTTGGAATTGAAAGATCCTAACAATCTTAGGGAGCACGCGCTATGACTTCACTTGTACTTTTTGGTGTGTTTTTTATCCTACTTTTGATAAACGTTCCAATCGCAGTGAGTATCATTGTAGCGACTTTAGCGACTATGCTCTTAACGATTGATACGCTTCCTGCATTAACCACATTAGCGCAAAGGCTAGCAGTAGGAGTTGATAGTTTTGCGTTATTAGCGATTCCTTTTTTGTCTTATCTGGGTACCTGATGGGGCAAGGCGGGATCGCAGTTAGGCTGATTGAATTTGCCAAGGTGCTAGTTGGGAAGCTCCCAGGGGGGTTAGCTTTTGTAAACATTATTTCCTGTGCTCTTTTTGGTTCGATTTCGGGCTCTGCTGTTGCTGCAACATCCGCAGTCGGCGGCTTTATGATCCCTGCAATGGAGAAAGAGGGGTACAACAGACCATTTAGCACCGCCGTCACTGTTACCGCAGCAACGACAGGCATGCTAATTCCCCCTAGTAACATTCTCATCATTTATTCACTCGCTAGTGGCGGAGTATCAATAGCAGCACTGTTTATAGCTGGATATTTGCCAGGTCTATTGGTCACTGCACTTTTAATGGTAGGTGCAGGCATCTATATCAAACGGACTGGAATTGCAACGGGCAGTAATATTGAAGTTGGGAAGTTTTGGCCAAGTTTGTTTGGCGCTATCCCCTGTTTATTCTTAATCGTGCTAATCATTGGTGGGATTATAGGGGGGCTATTTACACCGACAGAGGCTGGGGCGATAGCCGTACTGTATTCCCTTTTATTGGCTCTTGGTGTGTATAAAGAGTTGTCAGTTAAAGATCTTTACCCAATTTTATTAAAAACGGTAGGTACGACAGCGATCGTCATGTTTCTAATCGGTGCCTCTGCCTCAATGTCGTGGCTAATGTCCTACGAAGAAATACCGCAAGCCATAAGTAATTCACTATTATCAGTATCCGAAAATGCCATCATTATACTACTTATAATGAACCTAATTTTGCTCGCTGTAGGCACATTTATGGATGTTACGCCAGCGGTACTGATATTTACCCCTATATTTTTACCCATTGCTGAAATGCTGAATATATCGCCTCTCCATTTTGGGATAATGATGATTCTGAATTTATCTATCGGGCTATGCACACCTCCAGTAGGAAGCGTTTTATTCGTAGGGTGCAGTATAGGAAAGGTATCTATAAGCAAGATGATGAAACCTATATTCCCTTTATACGTCGCAATGATTGTTGCACTTGCACTTACCATTATTTTTCCAGAAATCAGTGAATTTTTACCTAAGCTTCTGGGGCTCATTTAATTACAAATAAAGTTAGGAGACATGACGTGTCTGATTATTTAAGTAGACAATTTGGCTTACACGGAAAAGTTGCAGTCGTTACAGGCGCTAGTCGTGGGCTAGGGCAGGGCATTGCTCTCGCTCTTGGAGAAGCTGGTGCGACAGTAATAGCGATTGGTTCTTCAACTAAAAGTGTAGAATCGACTATTGAAATGTTATCTAAGAAAGATGTTGTATGTGCAGGTTATGGATGTGATCAATCAGATACGTCTCAAATAATCGATACTGTAAACAAGATAGTCGAGAATCATGGCCGAATTGATGTTTTAGTAAATAACGCGGGGACAATTAAGCGTTCACCAGCGCACGAGTTTTCCGATGAAGACTGGAATGAAGTAATAAATATTAACTTAAATGGCGTATTTACATTTTGCCGAGAAGCCGGCAAGCAGATGCTTAAGCAAGGTAGCGGGAAGATAATTAACATTGCATCATTACTGAGTTTCTCTGGTGGAATAACAGTACCAGCCTATGCAGCGAGTAAAGGCGGCGTGGCCCAGTTAACTAAAGCACTTGCTAATGAGTGGGCTAACAAAAACATTCAAGTTAATGCAATCGCCCCTGGCTATTTCGAAACAGACAATACTTTCAATATCCGTCAAGACAAAGAGAGGTTTGAAAGTATTAGTAGCCGAATTCCTGCGGATAAATGGGGGCAACCAGATGACCTGGCAGGTGCAGCTATTTTCCTTTCTTCAAAGGCCTCATCATATGTTAACGGGCATGTATTGCTTGTTGACGGTGGCTGGATGGCTCGCTAAAGCGAGCCCATTCAAATTTTTACCTCACGATAAAAAGGTATCGCATGAATTTTCTTTTCTCTACAAATAAACGCAGCTACCCAAGTATGACCAATGAAGAACTTAGAGAGGCTTTCTTAACTGAACCTCTTTTTGTTCCCGGTAAGCTTTCACTTACGTACACGGATGTCGACCGGGCTGTTATCGGTGGCGCGATGCCGACTGACTCACCTATTGAGCTACCTACACACAAAGAATTAGCGGCCGATTATTTTTGTGAAAGGCGAGAACTTGGCATCATTAACATTGGTGGTAACGGGGCTGTTAAAGTTGATGGCACTAACTACACAATGGCGCAAAAAGATAGTTTATACGTGTCGAGAGGGAGCCAAGAAGTTACCTTGTCATCGGATGACCCAAATGTACCTGCAAAATTCTATATGGTTTCATACCCAGCACACCGTGTAACTAAAACAGTTCATGTGCCTAAAGTTGACGCAAAACATATTGAACTTGGTTCTCAAGAAACATCGAATGAGAGAACGATCTTTCAGTCAATTCGTCCAGGAATCGTGGACAGTTGTCAGTTAGTGATGGGGATTACAGAGTTAAAAACAGGTAGCGTTTGGAATACAAAGCCACCTCACACGCATTTTCGTAGAACTGAAATATATATGTACTTCGACCTTGACCCGAGCGAACGTGTGTTTCATATGCTTGGAGAGCCTAAAGAAGTTAAAACGCTACCATTAGCACCTGAAGTTGCTATTGCTTCACCCAGCTGGTCTATTCATAGTGGAGTTGGTACGACTAACTATAGTTTCATCTGGGCTATGGGCGGTGAGAACCAAGAATTTGATGACATGGACCATATCGAAATTTCTTCTCTAAGCTAGATAATCTACTGAAAATAGCTATCAAGTATATAAATTTTATCAAAATCAATCATGAAATGAGTTTTTTGATTGATTTTGGTTGCTTTGATCCTTATATTAATGTCTATAACGCTAAATTAGGACAGATAAGTAATGCTTGAAAAGCAGCGACAGCAGTTAATTCTAGAGATACTAGAAGAGTCAACATTCGCTAGTGTTCCCGAGTTGTGTAGCCAACTCGGAGCGTCAGAAGCAACAATCAGACGAGACTTAAAGAAGCTATCAGCCCAGAAAAAGATCAAAAAAATTCGCGGTGGCGCACAAGTTGTTGATAGTGGCTCTACTTCAAACTTTTATCTTTCTGGAAACGCCTTTTTAATCGATAAAGAGAAAAACGCAGACATAAAACGCGCTATCGCTAAAACCGCATGCGAGCTTTGCAATGATGGTGAATCAATTATCATTAATGGCGGTAGTTCGACATTTATGATGGCAGAATTTTTGAGAGATAAGCGACTCAACGTACTCACCAACTCGTTTGTTCTTGCTCAGGACCTAGTGGAAAACAGCCAAAATCAGGTGACGTTACCTGGCGGCGAGGTTTACCGAAAACAGAGTATAATTTTGAGTTCGTTTGAAAATGATACAACTCAAAACTACCGCGGAACTATGATGTTTATGGGAACGCCAGGAATTAGCAAGTATGGAGTAATGGAATCTGACCCCCTCTTAATCTTGGCGGAAAAGAAGTTGCGTAAGCAAGCGGACAAGTTAGTTGTATTAGCTGACAGCAGTAAAATTGGTTTACAGAGCAATCTGGTTTTCTGCGAATTAGGTGCGGTTGACATAGTGATTACGGATAATCGCGCGGACAAAGCACAGCTTGATGAAATCAAAAGCTACGGTGTAGAAGTCATTGTTGTGGATGTGGAGACCCTCGCGGCTGCATAAGTGTTAATGCAGCGTTTGAAATTGACAACTTTGCACGCTTGATTTTGCGTCTGACCTATTCAAAAAGTTAACAGTTCTTCGAGGTCTCATGTATTTTGAGACCTCTTTCACTTTATTGTTTAATAAAAAGTTCGTTTCCTCAACAAGGGTATGCCACTCACGCAAACCCTCTATTCAATTATCATTAATCAAAAGCTTTCATTTTCAGTCACATTTTGTTATACATTGCGTTAACAATTTGGAGTATCCAAGAAATAATCAAAATTATCGATTGAATAGAGCGTTACCGTAGTTTCCTTTGCTATTCATTGGGTACTTTCGGATATCTCCTTCATTTCAAACATTGGAGTTAGCGTTAGAGTGAAAGCTGTTTTAGATATTGGTAAAACTCATATAAAACTATTGTTTGTGTCAAATCATGAGCAGGTAGCGAGTTTCAGTTGCAAAAACGCCCCTATAGCGGGCCAATACCCTCAAGCAGATGTCGACAACATATGGGACTGGATTGTCGAGACGCTAAAGTCATGCACCCACACTAAAAATGTCGAAGGGTTCGTTGTGACTACCCATGGGGCAACCGCTGCGCTTATTGATAGCAATGTTACAGATAAATCAAGAGCGCTCACGCTTCCCATCTTAGATTATGAATATCAAGGTATCGATGAATGCGCTGAGCTATACAAGTCAGAACGCCCAGTTTTCAAAGAAACTTACTCGCCTTATCTTCCAGCAGGTTTAAACCTAGCCAAGCAATTATATTGGTTACAAAGGAAGTATCCAGAGCCGTTTTCGAATGCGGATACAATCTTATTGTATCCGCAGTATTGGGCATGGAGGCTAGGTGCTGAGCTAAGCTCTGAAGTAACGTCATTGGGCTGTCACACAGACTTATGGAAGCCTATAGAGGGTGAATACTCTTCTCTTGCAAATAAGAAAGGGTGGTCTAACTTGTTTCCTCCTTTGAAGAAAGCATGGGATTGCGTCGGAAACGTGACTGATGATGTTTCTAAACAGACCGCTCTACCGACATCGTGCAAGATTTACTGTGGTATTCATGATAGTAATGCGAGCTTTTTACGATATCTGAATAGCGGCGAACAAGATGATGAGTTCACCGTCATATCTACTGGAACTTGGACTATCTTAATGCAGTCTGGTGGGACTGTAAGCTCTCTTCACAATAAAACAGATACGCTTGCCAATGTTGACATTAATGGTAACCCAGTTTCCTGTGCAAGATTCATGGGAGGGAGAGAGTACGAAAGGATATGTACAACTTTGGGCGGTAATATAAAGATGAATCCGACCGAGAGCGCAATTCAAGATGCTCTGAGTAACTTTTGGCTTGTTACTCCGGATTTTAGTGAAGGTAATGGGCCGTTTCCGGGTATTAAACCTCGCTTGCTATGTCCAGAAAAACCAAGCTCTCCGCAGGCCATTGCTACTCTTTACTGCGCACTAATGATCAATCAGCGTCTGAGTGATTTAAACGCTGAAGGTCCGATTTACATTGAAGGGGCTTTTTTAAAGAATCCTTTACTCTGTCGCCTTGTTGCTCAATTGAGACCAAACCAAACCGTATTCGCATCTTCAGACAATACCGGAACTGTACTAGGAGCGGCTGCACTTATTAAATATGGTGAAAAAGCACACAAGCTTGACCTAGAAACCGTTGAGCCTTCTTATTTCTTTGGTCTGAATGCGTATGTAAAAGAATGGCATAGGTCAATCAAAGGCGCTCAAAACTAAAAGAATTAATCAATTTAGTACACACTTCATGACACTAACAATCAAATATCAATCATAGATGATTGAAATTGATTGACAAGGATTGGAAGTGGCGTGTATTGTGGGCGTATTAATCGACGTTCACATTTGTGATACATATTCAACTAATAACTTAGGACTCGGCCATGGCTTTTAATCCCAGCGAATTCAAGCATGTTAACTATCTTTGGAACGACGAAGAGGCTAGTAAACTATCTCCAGTAGAAAATCTGGTATATCGCTCTAACATACTTGGTGACGATCAAAGAATCACAAATACTGGTGGCGGTAACACGTCAGCTAAAATCATAGAAAAAGATCCACTATCGGGTGAAGAAGTCGAGGTTCTTTGGGTAAAAGGCTCTGGTGGTGATTTAAGAACGTCAAAAGTTGAAAACTTTTCATCACTATACATGGATAAGTTAATAGCTCTTCAAGACATCTATAATTCTGCAGACGAAGTGGGTGTAAAAACCCAGATCGAAGATGACATGGTGGCTATGTATAAGCACGCTACTTTTAATCTTAATCCGCGAGCAACCTCTATTGATACGCCTTTACATGCGTTTATTCCCTTCAAGCATGTTGACCACATGCACCCTAATTCAGTCATTGCAGTTGCGGCTAGCAAAAATTGTAAGGCCTTGACCCAAGAGATTTTTGGCGACGAGTTAGTGTGGACTGAGTGGCAGCGCCCGGGCTTTGACCTTGGTCTTAAACTACAGCAGATTTGCAGAGACTACCCAGACGCGAAAGGTGTGATTCTCGCCGGTCACGGCGTGATTAACTGGGCGAACGATAGTAAAGAGTGCTATCAGTTGAGCTTAGACATCATCGAAAAAGCAGCGCGTTACATTGAGAGCCACGACAAAGGCGAAATGACCTTTGGCGGTCAAAAATACGCGAAGTTGGAAAAAGAAAAGCGCGACACAGTTCTTGCGGAAGTATTACCTTATCTACGTGGCTTGGTTTCAGGCGAGAACAAACTAATTGGCACAGTACAGGACGATGACGATGTACTTCGCTTCGTAAACAGTGAAGACGCAGCTCGTCTAGCTGATCTTGGCACATCATGTCCTGATCACTTCTTACGCACAAAGATTAAGCCTTTATATGTTGATTGGAATCCAGAAACGGATTCAATTGATACGCTTAAGACTTTATTAGAAGAGGGTGTAGCAAAATACAAAGAGGACTACAGCGCCTACTACGAAGCCTGCAAGCATGATAATTCACCGGCGCAACGTGCTTCATCACCTTCTATTTGCTTAATTCCAGGTGTTGGTATGGTCGCGTGGGGCAAGAATAAATCTGAGTCTCGTGTAACAGCTGAATTCTACAACTGTGCGATTGAGGTTATGCGCGGTGCGGAAGCGATTGATGAATATGTTGCGCTTCCACAGCAAGAAGCGTTTGATATCGAATATTGGTTGCTAGAAGAAGCAAAATTACAGCGCATGCCTAAAGAAGCGCCACTTGCAAGAGACGTAGTTGTGGTTATCGGTGCCGGTGATGGAATTGGCAAAGCTACTGCGCACCGAGTAGCTAAAGAAGGCGCCCATGTTGTATGTGCTGACCTGCGACTAGAGAATGCTAAAGCAACTGCTGAAGAATTAGAGGCCATCTACGGAAAAGGTATCGGTGTTGCGGGTACGGGGATTTCTTCGTGCGGTCCGGCAATAGCACTTGAGGTAGACATTACTAAACGTGAAACAGTAGAAGCTCTATTCAAGAATGTTGCGCTGGCATACGGCGGTATCGATAACGTTATCGTGACAGCTGGGGTTTTCATTGCAGAAGGCGCTGATTTGGCCAAAAACGATGAAGTTTTTGAGTTAAGCTTTAATGTTAACGTTAAAGGTGGTTATGTTGTTGCCTCTGAAGCTCAAAAGCTTTGGGAGAAGCAAGGGCTTAAAGGAAAAATGGTTTTAACTACAAGTGTGAATGGAGCTGTATCGAAGAAAGGTTCACTTGCTTACGATACAAGTAAGTCTGCAGCAAACCACTTAGTGCGTGAGCTTGCAGTAACACTAGCACCGCTTGTAAACGTTAACGCGCTGGCACCTGCGACTGTTGTACAGGGTAGTAGCATGTTCCCACGCGACCGCGTTATATCTTCGCTAACTAAGTATGATATTCCGTTCCAAGAGTCAGACTCCACTGAGGAACTTCGTACACGTTTGGCAGAATTCTACGCGCAGAGAACACTTACGAAGTCGCCTATTACGCCTGAGGATCAAGCAGAGGCAGCCTATCTTCTTGTATCTGGTCAGCTTAATAAAACCACAGGCCAAATTATTAGTGTAGACGGCGGTTTGCACGAAGCCTTCCTACGCTAGGAGTATATTATGTTACGTAGAATAGATTCAGCTTTAATAAGCGAAAAAAACGAAGAGCTATATAGCAACCTTAAAACTGACTATGACGCACTTGCTGAGAAGCTAGCACGTGATGGTATTGATATCGAGAAGTTCACCAAGGCTGCTGAAGACTTTCAAATTGCTGTTCCTTCGTGGGGAACTGGTACAGGCGGTACAAGGTTTGCCCGTTTTCCTTTACAGGGTGAACCTCGCAACATTTTTGAGAAACTCGAAGACTGCGCGGTGATTAATGAACTTTCTGGCTGTACAGATAGTGTGTCTCCTCACTTTCCTTGGGACAAAGTGGACGACTTCAGCGAATTGAAACAAGCGTCTGACGAATATGGGATAAAGTGGGTTTCTGTTAACTCGAATACATTCCAAGATCAGAAAGGTCAGACAGCGTCTTATAAATACGGTAGTTTAAGCAATACGCAAGAAGCATCTCGTGAGTTGGCCATTCAACACAATCTAGACTGTATTGAGTACGGTAAAGCGCTAGATGCCAAAAGTCTTACGGTGTGGGTAGGTGATGGCTCTAACCATCCTGGTCAACAGCATTTCCAACGTGCGTTTGAACGCTATTTGTCTAGCATGGAAAAAATCTATGCAGGACTTCCAGACGACTGGGAAATGCACATCGAACACAAAATGTTTGAACCAGCATTTTACTCAACAGTAATTCAAGACTGGGGCTCGAATATTCTTGCTGCTATGCACTTAGGTCCAAAGTGTAAATCACTTGTTGACCTAGGCCACCATGCACCGAATACAAACATTGAAATGATTGTTTCTCGCCTGATTCAGTTTAAGAAACTTGGCGGTTTCCATTTCAATGATAGTAAGTATGGCGATGACGATCTAGATAGTGGTTCACTGCATCCATATCAACAATTCCTAATTTTTAATGAATTAGTCGATGCTGAATATCGTCAGCAGGCAGAGTTCAATCCATCTTATATGTTGGACCAATCACATAATGTTACTGATCCTATCGAAAGCTTGATTATTTCTGCAATCGAAGTGCAACGTTCTTACGTTAAAGCACTACTAGTGGACAGAGAAGCGCTATACGGTTATCAAGAAGACAATGATGCGATGATGGCCTCGCTTGAGCTTAAGAAAGCATTTAACGTTGATGTTACGCCTATCTTGGCCATGGCTCGCTATCGTCAATCAGCGGCGATTAACCCTATCGGCGCTTACCGCTCTGTCGACTACAGAGAAAGAATGGATAAAGAACGTCCGCGTGACCCTAATGCCACTGGCTCAGGGATTGTGTAGGTAAAAATTGGTAGCCGCTTTCTACCTGTACTCTACAAAAAAGCGATTGAAGAAGAATAAAAAGAATAAGAATAATATAAGTAGCTGTTGTCAAACTATCGGAATAAGAAAACGCATATGTTATTGAGTAATTGTCATAACTATCATGATTTTAGAAAGTTAGCGCAAAAAAGGCTTCCTGGTCCTATATTCAATTATATCGACGGGGGAGCTGACGACGAGGTAACTATGCGTCGTAACTCTGAAGCCTTTCAGAGTTGCGATCTTATTCCAAACGTTCTGACTGGTGTAAAAGACATTGATTTAAGTGTTGAGGTGATGGGGCAGAAGTTGGCTCTTCCCGTTTATTTATCTCCTACGGCGCTACAACGCTTGTTTCATCACCAAGGTGAGCGCGCGACCGCGGGAGCAGCGGAAAAATTTGGAACGATGTTTGGGGTTTCTTCTCTTGGTACAGTGAGCATGGAAGAAATCGCTAAAAAATATAACACACCGCAAGTTTATCAGTTCTATTTCCACAAGGATCGTGGCTTAAACAGAGCTATGATGGAAAGAGCTAAAGAATCTAATATTGAAGTTATGATGCTAACAGTCGATTCTATCACTGGTGGCAACAGAGAGCGCGATCTACGGACAGGTTTTGCTATTCCCTTTCGACTCAACCTCAAAGGTTTATGGCAATTCGCAACACGTCCAATGTGGGGGATCAACTATGTTACCCACGAGAAATTTTCACTTCCTCAGTTGGACGCCCACATCGATATGGGAGGCGGTGCTAGCTCAATAGGTGACTATTTCACTAATATGTTGGACCCCTCGATGAATTGGAAAGATGTTGAAGAGATGGTCAGGTTCTGGGATGGCCAGTTTTGCTTGAAGGGCATAATGAGTGTCGAAGATGCAAAGCGAGCTGTGGATATCGGTTGCACAGGAATCGTTATTTCTAATCACGGTGGTCGTCAGTTAGATGGTTCGAGAAGTTCGTTTGATCATCTGGCTGAAATTGTTGACGCAGTCGGCGACAAAATAGATGTTATATTTGATAGTGGTGCTCAAAGAGGCACTCACGTTTTAAAAGCATTAGCGCTTGGAGCAAAAGCTGTTGGCTTAGGGCGTTATTATCTATTTGCTTTAGCCGCGGCGGGCCAAAAAGGTGTAGAAAGAGCGATGCAATTAATGGTTGCGGAAATCGAGCGCGATATGCGACTAATGGGCTGTTCAAAAATTAGTGACCTTAACCGCGATCATATTCGATTTAGATAAGTTCTAATATCACGTACTATTTTCGTCCCCGTCTTGATTATTCATTAGTCTTCATAGTTGTAGTTTTAAATTAACTGCGAACTAACTTAACCTGATTGGATTAACTATGAAGACTATCGCTGCATTAATTATAGCTATCTTATCTTTTCCATCTTTAGCTAGTACTTCAGAAGTACAGGATTATAGGCCTGTTTTTAAACTAAGAAACGATCTACAGTGCTGGCCAACTGAACCCGCTCAGGGGCTTAACTCTGGTAATTGCAATAGCAAATCGTCATTTCAGGTGTCACCTCCTTCTGTTTATGTAGAAAGCTATTCCGAACTAGTACGCGGAAATAGTCATTCACTCATTACTTACTGGGCTTACTACGGTAATCAAAATGGTTGTACTACTTTTGACAATGGTCACTCAGATGATTGGGAGCCAGTAACTGTGCACACTGTAAATGGCTCGATAAAGCACGTCACTTACTGGCAGCACAATGGTAGGTACACCAAACCAGTCTCAGAAATCGAAACCGATGGTAGTCACCCAGTAGTTTATGTAGGAAAGTACTCTCACGGTAATTATCACGACCAGCGTAGTAGGGCATCTTTCGACAGTTGGGCATTTGGGACGGGGAACTACTGCTACTATTGGAAAGATCCCAGAGGGCCGGGTCAAACATGGGCTCCGAGAGTTCAAGAACTTTCTAGTATTGGACAAAATAGTGTTTTCCCTGGTTCTACAAACCCAATTAACAGGGATCTTAGGCCGCATGAAAGAACGGTGTGTAGAACTGATGGAGGAAGGGTTTTAGCTGGAGTCATTGACGGAACAGAAAATACTTGTGACCGAAACCCTTCTTATTTAAAAGGTGAAAACATGATGCTCAAAGATATGTTTTATCTAGATATCTATTAATTTTCAGTGAGGTGAATTTTCTCACCTCACTTCATTTAGTCTTTGAGGCGTACAGTTAGATTTTAAAAGGTGTTCCGTGGCTTCTGAAATCATAGTGTCATACAAAAGATATATGATAATTTCATGGAATTTCAGTAAATTAACGAATAATGAAACCATCGGCAGAATTACATTGGGATGAGCTAGAAAATAACGACGTAAAAGATTTACTCACGTCGCTTAAAGCATTCATCCGAAGCTTAACAGTCGATCAAAGCCAAGCTGACGATATCTTTCAAGAGACAGTGTTAAGGACGAAGAGGAGCAAGCAGTTATCTGATTTAGAGTCTCCACTTGCCTATATGATCACTGTGTCGAAAACAGTCTTATACGATTTTCAGAAAAAAAGTTTTCCGCAGTACGTCGATATCGAAGAAGTAAGTATTCAATCTGACGACTATTCGCCAAGTAATACTTATCTTAATCAACAGAAACTGGCGTTAGTAGATAATATACTCCTAAACATGTCACCTATCAGAAGAGAAATTTTTCTGCTTCGAAGAGTAGAAGGCTTGGCGCGAGATGACATCGCAAGAAGGTTAAATGTAAGTGTTGAGGTGGTCAAAAAGCATTTAACAAGAGCGATGGTAGAAATTACTGTGAAACTTGAAGAAGCTGGATGGCTTGAGGATAACTAAAGATGAAATTCTACCTCTTGGTTTTACTGTACAGGGTTAACGGCGTAATAAGATGACATCAATAGTTATAGAGGAAGCAGCAGACTGGTTTGATCGCATTGATGAATTAAGCGAAAAAGAGCAGAGTGATTTCGCAAACTGGCTTGCTATAGAAGAAAATGAGGCTGCTTTTCGCAAGATAGCTACCGCAATGGGGCAGCCCGAGCTCGCTGCACGGTCAATCGCTCTCTCTACAAAATTCACAACAAATAAAGCGCCGCTAGCACAAAATGATCTAACTGATAATAAAAGTGCAGAGGCTAAAGTGGCTCGCAGTCGCATAGCTACTTGTTGGTCAATTGCTTCGGCAGCCTGTATTGCATGTGTGGTCGTGTTTTTTTCTTCGGGTAATGTCGATATAACGGCGAACTCTGAGGAACAACTGTCTGCCCTTGCTGACCATGAAACCAGTACTTTCACCGTTATTTCAACTTCTACAACAGAAGAAAGGTCCAACGTATTAGATGACGGCTCAATTGTTTATCAAGGTGGTGATAGTCAAATAAGTGTAGCGTTTAGCGCTGAAAAGAGAGAGGTTAACCTCACTAAAGGTCAGGCATATTTTGACGTAACGCATGCGCCACAAAGACCGTTCATTGTCGATTTAGATGAAGCAACAATCACAGTTGTAGGAACTGCTTTCGACATTGATAGGCTAAAAGGTCAGACTATTGTAAAAGTTTACGAGGGTACGGTAAGAGTTAGCGCCGACCGCGAAATTCTCTTAAATAGAGGTCAAGAAATTACGCTCGAAAACGGGGTTATTACATCAAACTCGGCATTTACGCCACAGCAGCTCCCAAGTTGGAGGATGGGGTGGTTAAGTATTGAAGACACACCTATAAACGAGGTGATAGCAAGATTGAACCGTTATTCATCACGACACGTCAACTACATTGGCGACCCAGATGTAATAATCTCAGGGCGGTTTAGTTTACGTGATATTAGTGAGTCTCTAAACTTATTATCTTCAATGCAAGAATTCTCGGTCGAACGAACGAGTTCGGATTACATAGTGAGACAAATAAAGTAGCCACTCACCATGCTTAAACACGTCTCGTGTAGATGTAGAGTAGTATTTGTTTTGTCACTATTGGTCAGTGACATGAGCTCTTTCACTTATGCATCTACCGTTGACCGTGAGAGACTAGAAAGTATAACGCTGACTTCAACATCACTGAGTCAAAGCTTAGCGTTAATTGCAGAAAAGTTCGGCGTTGGTTATATCGCATCGCCCTCCCTGATTAAAGAAGTAATGTCGCCGGCTATTTCTGGCAGATATACGCTTGAAACCGCGATACAAAAAGTGCTAGATGGAACAGGATTAACTTATAGCATTACGAGTAGTGGGGTAGTCATCCGAAAGCCTGAAAGTAAAATTGACGAAACCGTTATAGAAGAAATAAACGTTAACGGAATTCGGGGCTCACTAAACCTGTCTAGACAAGAAAAGCGCAACGAGAAACAGGTCGCAGATGTTATCGTCGCTCAAGACATTTCAAGATACCCAGACAGAAATCTTGCAGAATCGATGCAACGAATTCCAGGAATGAGCATAACGAGGGAAGCTGGTGAGGGGCGGCAGGTGGTGCTTCGAGGTCTAGACCCCGACTTTACCTTGGTAACGATTAATGGAATGCCTGTACTTTCAAACAATGACTCTCCTATGGATAGCAGGACACAGAGAGATAGAGATCGTTCCTTTGACCTCAACTTGTTTACTTCAGAACTTTTTAATCAGATTAAAGTTTTTAAAAGCTACTCTGTAGGGCAACCAAGCGGCGGCGTAGCTGGTATTGCCGCACTAACCACAGCAAAACCTTTCGATTCACCAGGACTACATTGGAACGTTTCTCATCAAATCGATACGAACCAATATGCTGAAGGTCTTTCAAACCGCTCTTCATTTACTCTGTCTTCAACCAACCAGCATTGGGGCATGTTGATTTCTGCAGCCTACGGACAAAGGTCGTATCAAGAGCAAGGCGCAAATACCTTTAGATGGAGGCCACTTGCTCCCGAAGGGGCGGATGTCTCTGCTTTAGAGCCTGAATTGGTTGACGCTTGGCAGGATCAAGAAATTAGGGTTCCAAGGGGAAATCGTTATTCCGTGTGGCGAGGAGACATGGACCGCCTAGGTATCGGGGCGACTATAGAGTATCAAACTGAGCCAAGTCACTTCACAATCGACTGGATCTACGGCCGACTCGATAGCCAACGACAAGAGAATCATCTTTACCCACGGGGTTTTCAGTCTACGCCAATAATCGAGGGCAAAACTTTTTTAACTGATGCAGAGGTTAACTCAAAGAACGAACTCGTTTACGCGAATTACCGAAATGCTCGTGTTGGAACAGAAAGCCGTCATCAGGAGGTATCAACACAGTTTCAACAAACCGTACTGAACTTTAAGCATAGACTGTCGAGCAGTCTTGTATTTGATGGCGTGCTAGGTATGCAAAGTGCTAGGTATAGAATGCCTCAGAGTATTCGAGCTTACATGAGAGGAGAAAGTGATATTTCTATTGACTACAGAGGCGATTATTACTTCCCTGATATAAAATATAGTGCGGGGTTGACTCAACCCGATATGTGGCAAATGAACGAACTCGACTCTGAGCAGTTTATCTCCACGTCTAATTTTACTTACGCGAAAGGTCAGATACAGGTAAATGCAAGCCACCGAAGTAGTTGGGAGCTGGGTTTGGAATTCGTGCAGTTTGAAAATACGGCCAAATATACGGATATTCAAAACATCCTAAAAGAACGCTGGTCATCTACACGAGAATCAGTACCCCAAAGCACAGCCTATGTTTTTGATAGTCATCAGCATTTAAATTGGTTAGCCCTTAGACCAGAAGAGGTATTCTCTTTTTACAACAAACCTTCTTCGGTGGATTCACTGTTATTGTCTTATGCTCCCGATAGAGTTATTGACAACCTGATAAAAGAAAAAAGAACGTCTTTCTTTACTCAATACTCTGTCGAAGGTCGTGATTGGACATTCGATGCGGGACTACGAGCAGAGCGTGATGCGTCTTTTATTTCTGTGTTTCAGTCTAGTCATAGAAACCGCTATGACTTAAGCAATATTGCGTTTCTTCCCTCCATACAATTTAATTACAGAAAAGGTGAGCAAGTAGTTAAAGTTGGAATGAGCAGAACGATAGGCCACCAAGAATTGGATACTTTGACAAGAAATATTCAGCTTATCGAAGACGAAAATGTATTCATTCTTCCCAATGATAGGCTTAAGCCTATAAGTGCTTACAATCTCGATCTAAGCTTCGAAGCCTATCCGGGAGAAACCGATAGATACTCAGCTAATATATTTGGTAAATGGATAAAAAACAGTTTAGCTTCCACTAGTCAACGCTTGCTTTTGAGTGATGTAGCTAGCGATTATCCTGAACTATTCTCTAGTGATTTTGACCGTGTCTACATAGATGTTGTAACTCCAACGAACCAAAGCACTTATTTTTTATATGGCGTAGAAGGGAGTGTGCAATTAGAGTGGTCACTGGGCGACTATATGTCGCGCCTTAACGTGTTTCACTTTGGGGTAGTGGCAAATGCTAGTTATACATTTGGAAATGTTCAGTACTACAACACTAATACTGGTGACCGCCTAGATAAAAAGACTGCGCCTTATCTTTCTCCGCTATTGGCCAATCTTACCGCCTATCTTGAGGGATACGCATTGAGCCTAAGGCTTTCAGCCACCTATCGCGATGAGTATATTGCAAGAGTAGATGGAGGAACCTTGGTTGATGAAAATGAGACAGGATTTCTATCAACGCTATATATGGATGCGGTAGTCGCTTATCAAATATCGGACAGTGTAGAGCTAAGGATTGAAGCAACTAACCTCACTGATGAACGAGAAATTCAGTACTCCGATTCTTCTTATCGTCCATACAATACTACGGTAAGTGGTCGTAATTACTCTCTTGCCATTTCTTATCGCTATTAAAAGCTCGAAGGGCTTATTCATATAGGCCCTTCGAGCACATTCATTTACATTGAATAAGTAAAACCTAAGTAAAAGGTTCTTCCACTTACCGTTGTGTTGTACAAACGGTCATCCGAATCGCTGTATTGCTCTTCGCGCTCATCAGAAAGGTTGATTCCTTCTAGTGTCACCTTGAGGTTATCATTTACATTATAAAATGCTGAGAAGTCCCAGTAAGTGGTGCCGTGAAAGCCCGCCTCATCTTGGTCACTGCTCGACGTTTCAACCTGCGTTAGGTAATCATCACGATAGGCTGCAGAAACGCGCATTCCCCAATTATCAGTCTCGTAATACATCGTTGCATTGTAGATATTTTCAGACAATCCATAAAAGGGGCGGTAAACCTCCACGCTTTCACCGTCGACCAAAATATTGTGTAAAGACTCGCCATCAGAATAGGTATAGTTAACAATAGCGCCAAGATTATCGAACGGTGCTGGCAGAAAATCGAAATCACGCTGGAACGCTATTTCCCAGCCTGAAAAGTCGCTTTCTGCTAGATTTTGAGGCTGTGAGAAGGTGTACAGTGTATCTGGCGTTTGTGCATTTCCATTTTCGTCTACCATGCCTTCAATTAACGAAAGCGGATATCCTGTATCACCATAGGCTATTGGAGATACATTAGTAGCGATAAAATTATCAATCTCTTTTTGGAAGTAAGTGATAGAGGCATAACCGACTTCATCAAAGTAGTACTCAACACCTGCCTCCATATTGATTGTTTCAAAAGGCTGAAGACCAGGATTACCTGCATTGATACTCAAACCACTTGAACCAAATAATGGGTCAGTATTTACCGTACCTGATACAGATAAGCTTCCCAATGTAGGTCGCGTTACGTTTTTCCCTGCGCTCGCTCTTAACACAAGGCTCTCAGTGGCATACCATGCAACATTTAGCGTGGGCAACAGTCCATCATAGTCCCTCTCTACAGTGACGTATTCACTACCATTTACTATGCCACTCGATTGAATGTCGGTATCAAAATAGCGTAAACCAAAACTAGCTCTTAGCTCAGAATCAGGCAAAAGAAAGTCATATTCATATGTTGCGTATAGCGCCATGGTCTCTTCTACCACTTCATTAGGCGCATCGCTATACATGATGTCGCGCTCAACATCGAACGCATTTAGTACAGCCCCAACGTCAGTACTTAGCCAATCTTGTTTCTTGTGAATTGAGTTTACATAAACAAATTCAGGATTAATCACATCGCTTACTTCGCCACTTTGCCATTCACTCCTTAATGCATTGCCGACTTGTTCTCTGTTGTTGCTATGTTCGAACTTTTTAAATGAGCCACCAAGTTTCAAAGAAGCGTTATCAGACAGCAAGTAATCCGCATCAAGCTTAGCGATATCAAAGCTATTTTCTACTTCGTCCTCTTGAAGGTCTATCTCGTGATAACGGAACTCATTGATATCTGTTGGATCAAAACCGTTGATGTAAGAATTGGTACCGTAAAAGCGGTCTTCTCTGAAATCTATGGTCATATCCGCGAAAGATTCTAGGTAGACTTTTGCACTATTACTTTCGTATTCACTTTCCATATGCCCGAGTAAGCCTGAAACCGTGAATGCATCGGTTACTCGCCACTGAGCGTTTAACACCAACTGTGAAATGTCTGTCGTTGCTTCTTGGTCGCGACTTTCTGAGTGCAGAGCGGTATTTTCCCACGACGAATAGATAACTTCGTTGTTTTGGTTATATTCTATTTCAGTCAAGGCAGAGCAAAAATTGCGTGCCCCTTGATAATCCGCACCTGTGCAGCCAAGTGCGGTAGAACTAGAGCCTCTGCTTTGTAAGTGAAACTCTCCGCGATCGTTATCAAGTGTGCCGTATAGCGCATCAAGACCAAGTGAAAATGCATCAGACGGTCTGTATTGGAGCGCTAACGTAGCGCCAACCCTGGTTTGTTCACTATTAAATTGGGAGTATCTACTGCCTCGTGAGAAGCGCAGGTTGCCGCTATTTACAGCATCTTGATCTGCTTGTGATAGTGAAGATATATCTGTGCCTTGGGCATTGCGAGGTCGCCAACGATAGGTGTTATAACCTTGTTCAGCCGTATCACGCTTGCTAAGTGCTAGTGAGACAAGAGCGCCGAAATCACCCCATGTGTTTGAAACTAAGGCTGCGACTCTCGGGGCTACGTCGTTTGTTAACGAATTATCGCCTGCTTGCGCACTTATTACACTTTTGAAGCCATCATAATCAAATGGCTTTGCGGTATAGAGTTTGACGGTGCCGCCTATGCCGCCTTCATCCATTTCTGCAGAATAACTCTTCTGAACGTCAATTTGATTAAATAGCTCAGATGCAAAAATGTTAAAGTCGAAAGAGCGAGATAGGTTAGTTGTACCTCTACTGTCCATTGCAGATGAGGATGTACCCAGTGCTTCCATGCCGTTTAATTGCACTTGAGTAAAATCTGCGTTTAGGCCCCGTAGAGATATTTGTCTACCTTCACCGGCTTCACGAGTTATGGTTACGCCTGGTATTCTTTGAATAGACTCGGCTAAATTGAGGCTTGGGAAGTCAGCAATATCTTCAGCAAGGATTGAATCTTGCGAACCTAGCGCGTCCTTTTTTAAATCTTTAGCTTTTATCAGCGAGCCACGAAAACCACTCACTACAATTTGTTCTATCATTTCATCTTCAGTCTGCTGTGCTTGAGCAGGAAATTGCGTCATGCAGGTGGCTGATAGGACAGCTGTAGCTAAGAGTGTTTTTTTAAAGTTAGTATGCATAGGTTTACCTTTTAATTGATTAAATTTTGATGTGTAAAAGCGTTAAATCTTTTCAAGCAATCATTCTCGAAAGACACTGAATGACTACGATTAGCGGATTGAGGAGACTGCTTATAGAAATCGCTAGAGATGAACTGAGCCCCACTGGCAAAAGCCGCATCTCTTTGCTCTCGCAAACTTTCTGTCGAAGCCGATAAATCAGCATCTGCGCGTGTTCTCACTAGAAAGCCATCTTTGACTAGCGCTTGAATTTCTTGTTGATTTTTAACTGGATCATTTCGAATGAATATTGCGGCAGCGTCGGAATTTCTGGGTACAGAGAGAAACATGCTTTTCTTTTGAAGGGTTGAACCCTGTTGAAGATATATCTCTTTTTGAGCTTCATTAGCATCGAATAAAAATAAGAACTTACCTCGAAGTGCCTCAACACTTGGCCAGCCAGCCTCCGCTATTGCTGCCCTTAACGTGTGGTAACGACCCCGAACGCGATCTGGCGTAATTAACTTACTCCCAAATAAACGCGCAATTTCATTGTCTAAGCGTTTGTAGTCTGAAAAGGAAAAAGCGACGGGGGCAGCCTTATTTACAAACGATGGCTGAGATTCTTTCGCATTCAAAAGAATGGTAATAGGGAAATGGTTAGGGTTCGCTTCTGACCATTCTAGAAGTTGCCTTCCACAAAGCTGCAGGGTCGAACAGTGCGTCATTACATCGACGTGTGGAATATGTAGAACCTTAAACCCAGGTTCTGCCAACACTTGACGTTCGCTCTTTGTAAACCAGTTGCTATTGGAAAGCGTTTCTATTTCTGGTGTGTCATATTGATGTCCATTCGGATCGTTAACCACATCAATTTCAATTTGGCGAATTCCTAAATTCAACTGTTCTTGAAGCGAGGGATGACTATAAGAAATCTTCTTTAAAAGTTCAGGAGACGTACCTGCTAAGAATTGCTCTGCCTCTGGTGGTAGCGCCTTTTTGTAGCTATTGTGAGAACCAATAATTTGATACTGGTTCAGTGATTTCGCGCAAGATATAGCGCTAAAAACCAGAGTTAAAGAAAGTAAGAAATAACGCATAGGTACACATTCAAAGACTATTTTTAAGGGTAGAGCGGTGTTGTTTGCAAAAGGGGACAGGAAATTTTTGCGAAGCGCTAAACTTCACAAAAGTGTCATACTCCAAAACGTTTTAAATTAGATTTTGTTAACCACTGTCCCCACTGGGGGCGAAGCGCAGTTATTACTATTAGTGACTTGCTGAACAGGACTGCGTTGTGGGTAAAAATGAAAAGAGAGCGAAAGAAATAAGAGCATGTGACGCTAGCATATTGAATGTAATGTCTGGCGCGTTGCTAGTTATTTGTTACTCCTTTGCACTTATTTCTACTAGTATCGTTGCCCAAAACGACATTCCGCCGGTAAAAATCGCCTTCATAGCAGATATCCATCTTCACGCACCTGAAGCCGCTGCAGCAAGGCTTCCCAAAAATGCCTTGCCAAAAGACCCTGTAAGCCACGCTCCAATATTACTGAGAAGTATGCGGGCTCAATTGGGTTCTACTCGACTGTTTAATGAAAATATTATTGTGTTTAAAGAGGCGCTTGATGATGTAGTAGAAAAAAATATCAAGTTAGTAGCGTTACCGGGGGATTTTACAGACGATGGTCAGCCAGTAAACATCCATGCATTAAAGGAAATACTAGACGAATACCGACAAAAGTACGGACTACGTTTTTTCGCTATCAACGGAAACCACGACCCAGTCAGGCCCTTCACGCAACCAGGTGGTAAACGCGACTTTATAAACCGAGAAGGTGCAGAAATCAGTGTTATGAGCCCATCACATCAAGAGTGCATGTCTGGGAGAAGTGATTTTTGCTCAGAACTACTGAAAGAGTGGGGGTATGAAGAGATTACACAATCACTATCTGAACATGGTTTTTTACCTTCGCCTGCAGACAAGTTGTACGAAACGCCATTTAATACAGCGAATTTAGATGAGCGCCACTGGCGATGGTGTGACGAGGAAGAATTTTGTGTGGACATGCCTGATATGAGCTATTTAGTAGAGCCAGTGGAAGGCCTTTGGCTCTTGGCGATAGATGCCAATGTTTACAGGCCAAAAGGTAGCTTGAAGGGCAAGCAGTTTTATGGGTCGAGCAATGCTGGCTACAATGCGCTAGTAAAGTACAAGCCAAAACTGTTGGATTGGATCAAAGATGTTGTTGTACGCGCTAAAAAGCAGAACAAAAATTAGTCAGTTTTAGCCACTTTCCTATGGCTGAATTCTCAGACCAACAAACACCAAGTATTGCTGAACTACTTGGCGAAAATTCACTGCAAATGTCACGTCAACCCAGTGAAGATACTACAGCTGTGCTAGCGGCAACAGGTTTGAAACTGCATCTTGGTGGTCACATGCATCTTTTTGATGTAAGCCAATCTTCAAGGCACGGTTTAACCAATGTTCAGGTGCCATCTTTGGCTGCTTACCAGCCTGGCTATTCAATTGTGACGATTAATACAGAGGGGCATTCACTAGTAGAGACAGTCATCGTTCGTGAGGTTAAGAATTTTTCAAAATGGTTTTCGATATACGAAAAGGAGTGGGGCTTTCTTCATAGAAGTCAGCAAGCTACTTGGGACAACAGTATTTTGTCGTCAAAAAATTATTTGGATTTCACCGACCAGCATTTACAGCAAGTGGTCAACGGTAGATATTTAAATGAGTGGCCTTCAGACTTAGTAGAGCAACTTTCGTCAAATACGGTAAAAGAGATCGTTGACCTCTGCCATTGCGCTTCAAGTTTCAAGAGTATGGAAAATAGTAGTGAGCTGAATGCGACAAACCTCGTTATAGATTTCTACAGAGCGAGAAATGCGGGAAGTTTTGCCCGTTTAGCTTTACCCCGTAACTTCTATGACCAACTTTCGCTTTGCTTAAAGAGCCAAGCTCCACAAACTTTAGACGACAGCGACGCTCTTAAAAGAGCATTGGTCTTAATAACTAACGCGATCTTGTCCTCGCGTGAGGACAAGGCTGCTATTAGTCTCGTGTTATGACTAATTTAGTCAAACAAATTAAATGCTGAGTATGAGTTGGAGGGTGAGTTTGTAGTAGGGTGACTACGTCAAACTCGCTTGGTAGTTGGACCGTCAAGTTTCCTTGATAATCCACTAATTCAGCTAATTGATAAATATAAGCGATTTAAATCGGTGGCTGCCAGGGTATAGAGTGAATGCTCGTCCTGTTTCAATCAACCGACCCTGCTCGTACAGTTTTTCTACGGTGGCTCGATAAAGTGGAAAAAATTTGCTTAAAGGTGAGCTATCAGAATTGCCCATTCCTGCATAATAACTAACATGGAACGAGCCATCCTCAAGTGAGACTAACAGCGAAGGAGTAGGAATGTTTACTTTTTTCTCTGTCCAATTTTTTATAGTACCCATTACTTTTTCGAGCGATACATCATCTTTCATTTTCTTATCCTTTTTTTATGCTTATCTATAAACAAAGTTCACCATCGTTAAACAAAGTTCACCATCGTTAAACAAAGTTCACCATCGTTAAACAAAGTTCACCATCGTTCCGAGTGAGAATTATCTCGCATTAACAGTATAAAAAATAGACATCAAAATGATTTGTGCACTTATCCGTATGCTAGTGTTCGGTGCTTTGTCATTGGGGGGCGTAACGTAATTTGGTTTACGTTACTTAGTAGGTTGTGCGACTTAAAGTAGAAAATTGAAGTTGACTGATTAACCTTGGGGTAAAGCTTGTCTATGCGAGGCGTTGAAGGCATGCTCCGAAGGTCAGTAGTAAAAACACTGTGCCTTCGGTACCTCAATAGATCAAAGCAGTTAGAGGTACTTGCTCAATTTGTGTAGATTTGAAAATGTATTGCTAGATTTATTGGTATTTTTAGTGTCTGAGCCTTCATAGCTGCGATGAACAGTGCCCCACGTAGTAGTGGTGTCTTATCTCTAGCTTTGGTAATGCCTATTAATGATGCTTATTCCTTGAACGCCATTAAGCGTTGAAACTAGCTTTGCTAGTTGAAGTTTGACTTGCAACAACGTCTCCCAATTTGCTTATATCGTTGTCTTCAACTTTTACATTTGCCGGTATTCGTCGCTTGCTGTAACGCGTTCTGGAGCTTAGATGCCTTACCGTTTGGATTTGCTGGGGTACTGCTGCAGTCTGCTGCGAGCCCCTGCCCAGCAAAAATCATAGCGCCGCATGCGGTTAATAGCCGTAACGAGGCTTTTAGATTTCTTTTCAAATTTATTTCCTGATTTTACACCAAAATAGATAAACACTATTGAGATTCTAAAAGGTCATACATTGCACTTCCAGCAAGCAAAAAGGCACCCACACCAAATAGCTGAGAGTCATTTTTTGTTACTACATCGGGCTTTTCATTGACTCCCTGTACCCACCCAAACTTTCCATCAGGATGTACGGCTGAAGAAAGTACCCCCCATCCTTTTTTTACGTTAGGTAGATATGTGTTTTTATCTAGTAAGCCGTTATTAATTCCCCATGCAATTCCATAAGTGAAAAAGGCCGTTCCACTGGTTTCTGGCTCAGCATACTTTTCTCCTGCCAGCAGAGACATAGGCCAAGCGCCATCTTGTTTTTGCAGCTCTACGATAGCTAATGTGAGCTCTTCGTAGAGCGACTCATAATAAGAACGGTATTGGTGATCGCGAGGGAGGTTTTCCAAAACATGTACAATGCCTGCGTATACCCAGCCCATTCCTCTAGACCAGAAAACTTGCTCACCAAATTTCCCCTGTTTGTCAAAATAACGAGAATCTCGGAAAAGTAATTTGGATTTCGGATCTTGCAGATAGGCGATGGTTGCTTGGAACTCTTTGTGAGCGTAATCAGCGTATTTGGGATCGCCTGTAATAGCAGAAAGTTCGAATAGTACGGGCGGCCCCATAAACAAGGCGTCAGCCCAGCACCATCTCCATTGGCAGTCGTGTACGTTATCTTTATTTCTGCCTGCGACGAACTCAAGGCTGTTGTCTGGCGCTTTCTCAATGAGCCAGTCAAACGTATCTTTTACTGGCGCAAGCGCTTCTTCGTTTTTGTGTCTGCGATAATACCAAAGGTTGGTTTGCCCAATCACATGGTCATCGGCAAAGTATTTAACTTTACCCATTTTCCAGTTGTGAGCATTACCCACGTACCCAATCCAAGTTTCGTAAAAGGGGTTATCTGATCGTTCGGCAAGTTTAGTGAGGCCTTTATAGAAGGCGCCTTGAATCCATCGTCCATACGCTTCAGAGCCAGCCCGAGCACGGCCGACATGAGTCATATGTTGAGTGCGCGCAACTTGCCAGTTCGCGACTTTTTCCATTTGTGCCATCACCTGTTCTTGTGTTGGTAACACGGCCTTAGCTTGTAATGAAATTAGTGGGATATAAGCAATAGCGAACAAGCACATTCTTATTCCGATGAACCGACTTATTTTGTGTATGTGGGTTTCCATCGTGCATCCTTTAAGTTAATTGATTTAACGAAATATAGGTAGTGAGAGGCTTAACTGTGAGCCTGATAGGTGCTCAATGTTACATTGAAGTAAATCACCAATACAATCATATTCATTCACATCTATTCTTTATTGTGCTTATATGTGTCGTAAATTTTGTGTTCAACGTATCAAAAATTATTTATGCAGATAACAAATTAGCTATTGATTTTATTGTTTTTTATGCGTTTTCTTTGACATCCTTATTGGCAGTTATGGGTATGTAAAATATTTGTTTGTAAAATAGAATAATGCTTTAATGGTCAAATTCAATCATTGTTGGGTTGTGAACTGTTTTTCATATCTGGCGAGTTTGAAACGCGAGTATGTGTACTTGCCATCTGTTAAGAGTTTGGAAAGCGTAAAGCAGTTCAATGCTCTTGATTTTCTTAAGCAGGCATCACCAATAAACACTGATTTTGGAAGGGAAAAGGAAAATGCTGGTTTACTTATTGCGACTTTTGGCGTTAAGCATACTGATTTGGAGCGGCTGCGGGAATGTAAGTGGTGAGACTGTTCCAGTAAGGGACATCACGCACGAAAGCGAAAGTATAGGCCCGAACATTCTTTTCATTTATACAGACGACCAAGCACCATGGGCTATTGGAGGCAAAAGCCCTAATGCCGTTACGCCTAACCTAAATGCGTTAGCAGAACAGGGAATGTCGTTTCCAAATGCCTATACCACCACGCCAGTTTGTAGTCCTTCCCGAGCAGGCTTACTCACTTCGCGCTATGGCTTTGAAGTGGGTATTGACGATTGGATAAATGACCACCTTAAAAGTAAGACCCTAACAGGGCATCAACTAGACTTAGGACTTTCAGCAGAACTGGATTCCTGGCCCAAAAGATTGCAAGAAAACGGCTATTACAATGGTTTGATCGGAAAGTGGCATTTAGGAAAGCAACCTGAACATCACCCTAAAAATTTCGGCTACGACGAGTTTACGGGCTTTCTAGGAGGCGGAACTTCACCCATAAACCCTCAACTTCTAGTAAATGGTGCCCCGAAGAATGAAAAGGGATTAACCGTGGACCTTCTCACTGACCATGCCATGGACTTTTTAAGTAGGAATAAACACAGGAAGTTTGCTTTATCACTGCACTATAGGGCACCTCACTATCCATTTGAGCCTGTTTCAGAGAGTGATTTAGATGCTATTAGTAAAGATGTAGATTTAATACATCCTGATTACCCGGATTTAAATACAGAAAGAGCGAAGAAATTATTACGCGGCTACTTAGCTTCTGTGAAAGGTGTAGATAGAAATGTCGGAAGATTGTTGGGTCATCTAGACGAGTTGGGGCTATCTGAAAATACTGTAGTCATCTTTACGTCTGACCATGGATACGTTATTGGACAGAACGGTATTTGGCATAAAGGCAATGGCTTTTGGCTGTTAAACACTCCACCTAAAGGCACAGGAAATATACCCAAAGGCCAGCGCCCAAATCTATATGATGCTGTGCTTAAGGTACCTCTTATTGTTCGTTGGCCTGGTAAGGTGCCTGCAGGCACAGAAAATGCCTCTACCGTATCAAATCTTGATTTCTTCCCTACGCTTATGGATATCACCAAACTGGATATACCTAGTGAAGCAGTCATTAGAGGGCAAAGTGTAATCAAAGCGTTAAAAGATGAAAACGTAGTAGTGAGTACTGACTATTTTGCCGCTTATTCAACGCTGCATCAGTCAATCACGGGTATGAGAATGTATAGCGATGGTCAATACAAATTAGTTAGAGATTTCAAAAACAACGAGCGAGACGAGTTTTATCACTTAGTTGCCGATCCTCATGAGACTCACAATCTGCTTGAGAGAGAAATGACTGCTGCTGAAAAGGTGACGTTGAAAAGGCTGGATGACACTATCAAAAAGAAAATGCTCGATTTGGACGACCCACTTACAACGAGCTTCACCCCAGTGACTTTTAAAACGCCTTAAAGCTCGGTGCTTCTCATAAGAAATTGAGCGGTCAGTTATTGACTAAACAGGGTTGCGTAGTCGATAGACCATCGGTCTTCCAATTGAACAAAATATGGAACATAGAAACATGAAAAATAAGCTGCTTTTAGCTATGGTAATTGCTCACCTATTTGGCTGCACTTCTTTTGCGAATGATAAAGAAGCTACAACACGTCAAGATACGCAGACCTCCGTACCTTCGTTGTCTCTCTACTCGACGCCAATTTTGCTGGGGAGTAGTCTTTTGGTTGATAAATCTCATACTTCAGATGGCTCAGATCGTGCGCAAAAATGGTAAACCTCTCTTTGCGGGTGTTATGGGAGCTCAAGCAGTTACTTATAAAGGTTATCAATATGTGATTTATTACACAGCAAAAGACAGGGGAGGTTACGGTGACCTTTTTGCTGAAGTTGTCGTCGCACGTAGAAAAGTAACAGGGCACGACTGGCAACACGCCACCTTGCCGGTATATCGACTAACTTCTGATGACGCACATAACCGCCAAGCCATCGAGATATCAAAAGGCGACGGCGCAATTCATATTTCCTTCGATCATCACAACTTAGATCGCATCAACTACGCACGCACTGCTTCGGGAGTCGCAGATCATCCAGAAACCCTAGATTGGAATAATGAAGTTTTTACGTTTCAGCGTAATCTCGGTTTTCCTAACGAAGCGGTAGAGCGCGTTACTTACCCAAAATTTTATTCGTTAGAAAGCGGTAATGTACTTATGTATTTTCGGGAGGGTGGGGCAGCAAAAGGTGAAATGCAGCTTGCTCTTTATGATGCCAAGAATAGTGAGTGGCAGTATATTCGCAATATATCGTCAAGTGATGGTGTCTACGTTCAAAACGTAAACGGCAATAAAGAACCTTCAACAAGAGGGCCCTATTTAGCCGGTGGTGGACCAAAATTTGATGCTAATGGTCGCATGCACATTAGCTGGGTATTTAGAGAGAGACCTGTCAACTGCAATCCTGGTAAGGTTAATGGTTTTGACTGCAACCACGGTATCTACTACACCTACAGCGATGATGAAGGCCTCACGTGGTACAACAATGCGGGCAATCTAGTAGCTGATACCCGAAAAGGCGAGGTGTTATCTGTTGAAACGCCTGGATTAGAAGCTGTCCATGTGCCTACAGCATTGAGGCCATCAAATGTTTCTCACAACTCCGTCATAGACACGAAAACAGGTGACTACCACCTTTTACTTAGTCATAACGTATCCCCAGACGGCCCAGCCCGCGTTCATCACTATGTTCGTAATACATCCGGCAACTGGCAGAAACGAGTCTCTGGTTTTACCGCTTCAAATGTGACCTTAACGTTTTTAGGAGATAGGTTGTTTGCTTTTGCTGGTAGAGAAAGTGCTGAGATTTACTATTCTGATCGAACCGATAACTTTACCGAGTGGCATGAAGTAGAAATGCCGAACGCAGGTAGTAAGTTTGGCAAAATAGAAGGAGGATATATTACATGGGATCTTAGTTTATTGAACGAGGGCAGAGCTAGTGTCATTTGGCAACATGCACCAGCCTCAATTGGTAAGCCCAGCCCTATTTATGTTTATGACTTTGAACTAGGTAAAGTCTCACGCGGTGAATAGTGGAAAATATACGGTGTCGGTGCACTTTCATCTATCAACTTAGAACTGGAGTATGCTTTGCGCAAAATACTATTGATTATTGTTGTGGCTTTTTTGTCATTCAATGTTAGTGCAGCATCTCTGAAAGAAGCTTTTGACAATCCAGGAGATGCTCACAAGCCATGGGTATTCTGGTATTGGATAAATGGAAATATCACTGAAGAAGGTATAAAGGCAGACCTCGAATCCATGGCTAATGCTGGATTGAATGGGGTAGTGTTAATGCACATTAATGAGCATCATGCCATCCCCACAGGGCCTGTAAAATTTCTCTCTGAAGATTACCAATCACTACTCGCTTTTACCTTTGAAAAAGCGTCAGAGCTAGGCTTAAAAGTGAACCTCTACAATAGCGAGGGATGGTCCGTCGCTGGTGGTCCATGGATAAGCCCTAAAGACGGAATGAAAGAGTTGTCTTGGAGTGAAAAACAAATACGAGACCGTTCTCAGTTTATCACTTTTCCCGCTCCTCACGCTCCGTTAAATTTTTATGAAGACATAGCAGTTCTTGCCTTTCCTACACCTGAAGCGCACATTGAGCCGAAATTTCATGAGCGTGTCGCCAGCGTCAACATCTCTGGTAATGCGCCGCAAAGAACGGTAGCTGCTAAAAATGCTATTGACGGTGATTGGAATACATTGGCGTATCCCAATGTTGATGATGAAACCAAACAGCGTTTTATTCAAATTGATTTTTCTGAGGAATACACTTTCCGCAACGTCTTTGTGAAATACGCTGCCTACGGCATGATGGGTAGAAATCGCCTTTTAGTTTCAGACGATGGGAAGAATTATCGGGAAGTTGCTTTTTCAAAACGTGGGCAGATTTATGACGACTTAAGCTGCTTCCAGTTTGAGCAAATTAAAGCAAAACACGCAAAAATAGTGTTCGAGCCCACTGATAATAAACTCTTGTACACGGCGATGCCAAAAGTCGATGTCGCGGTGCGTGAGGTAATTTTCGACAATAAACCGCGAATCGCGAACTGGTGTCAAAACGCAGCGCATATATTTCCCTTTCATATGCAACAGACAGAGCGCGAAGCAACGAATGCCGCAATTGAAAGTAATGCAAGTATCAACCCCGACTCCATTATTGACGTTACCCAATATCTTGACGAAAACGGTCGTCTTAACTGGACACCGCCTAATGATGATTGGACAGTAATTCGTTTTGGTATGTCGTCTACCGAAGCGGTAAATAGGCCTGGTTCTGAAGGCGGAGAAGGGCTTGAAGTTGATAAATTAAGTGAAAGGGCCCTTGATGGTCACTTTGAGCATTATATTAAAAGAATTGCAAAGCGCTCGCAGAAATACGTGGGTGACTCATTTGTATCTACTCATGCTGATAGTTGGGAAGTAGGGCGTCAAAACTGGACGCAGGGATTTGAAAAAGATTTCGAAGAGAGGCGAGGTTATCCACTCATTCGATTGCTTCCTGCCACGCTGGGATATGTTGTTAAGGACGAAACGTTCAGCGAGAGAATTCTTTGGGATTTCAGAAAGACACTGGCAGAACTCATTGCAGAGCGCTTTTACGGGGGCATGCGGCAGCGAGCGAACGAGTTAGGGTTAACATTTTCAGCCCAATCGATGAAGCCTTTCATCGATAACCTTCACGCGTTAGGCCAAGCAGATATCATTTATGCCAACAGTGCATTTCGTTCCATTAATCCGTCAGAAAATAAACCTAATCAAGAGTTTGCCTTTCTTACTGCAAAAATGGCAGCCTCGGCAGGCTCTATTTATAACAAACCTGTTCGCTCAGAATCATTCACTTCATTGCCTCAAGCGAATAGGTGGCTGAGTCACCCGCTAACTTATAAGTCGCAAGCTGATACCGATCTTGCAGCAGGGGTGACGTTGACTACACATCATCTTTTCACTCACCAACCCTGGACAACGTTAAAACCGGGTATGACGCTTGGTTACTGGGGAATACATTTTGAACGCACACAAACATGGTGGCATGAGATAAATACATGGAATGAATACTTAGCACGCTCTCACGCCTTGCTCAGTAAGGGGCAGCCGGTGCTTGACGTACTGCACCTGTTAGGCGATGACTCAGCGACGACATTTGATAGGGACTTTGCGTTTAAAGAGCTGCCCGAGGGTTATGATTTTGAATTTATCTCAACAGATGGGTTGATGAATCACGTTAACGTCAATGAGCAAGGGCAACTCGTTCTTGAGTCGGGAAGAACCTACAACATCCTATCGATATCGCCGGATGTGAGTATGCGAGTAGAGGTACTGGAGCGAATAAAATCGCTAATAGAAAAAGGGATAACGGTTGTCGGTTTATCCCCGACTTTCTCACCAAGTTTGGAAGGTTCCTTTGATACCATGAGCACTGACGAGAAAGTTCACCAACTTGTTAAAGACATTTGGGGCGCGCGATTCAATCACCAAGTGTTCGAAGACTTGGAAGCTGCATTTAACTACAAAGATATTAAACCGGATGTACTGATTTCAGCCACCGAAAACAGATTTGTTTGGCGACACCACCGTATATCGGATGAGAACACGGATGTTTATTTTATTAGTAACCTAGATCAAGAATCGGCTGAAGTAGAAGTCAACCTTAGAGCTGAAGGTCAGGTGGTTGAAATCTGGGACCCGCTTTCTGGTAAACGGTTTATTATGGATGATTACGTCGTTGAGCAAGGCCGTACACGGTTGACATTATCTTTTGAACAAGCACAGTCTTTGTTTGTTATTGTGTCAACACAAAAAAGCACTGCACAGGTGCTCAACAACAATCCTCTTCGCCATTTACAAGTGTTAGATTCACCGTGGAATGTGAGTTTTATTAGAGGAGTAAAGAAGGCTACGCCACTAGTGCTTGACGAGCTCATCGATCTATCCGCACACGAGAGTGAAGACGTAAGGTATTTTTCAGGTACGGTGCACTACAAGACCGAATTTGAACTGACGAAAGATTTACAAAAGTCTCAAAACTATTTCCTCGACTTAGGTAATGTTTTTCAATTTGCTCGCGTAAGACTGAATGGCGAAGACCTTGGACTTAGGATGTGGGCCCCTTATCACTTTGATATCAGCAATATAATACGAGATGGGAACAACCGTCTGGAGATAGAAGTGACCAACCTTTGGCCCAATCGCCTGATTGGGGACGAGCGTTTATACCCTGAAACGGCGTCTTGGAAGAAGAATGGCTATCAAGGCTTTCAATTAGAGAGTTTTCCAAGTTGGCTTTCAGGTTCGGCTTCTCAACAACCTGGGTCACGCAGCACCTTCGCTACATGGAAACATTGGAGTAAAGATGACGAATTACTTCCATCAGGCTTGCTAGGGCCTGTGAGTATTATGGTTCAAGACAAAAATGAAACACGAAATAGGGGACGAGTCGATTAATTAGAAAATAATCATAATGTGTGGTCAGAACCATTTTGACTAATAATGATTGAATTTGATGAAATGGTTTAGATTTTTGTTTATCCTACAAAGCTATATTAGCTACCGACGGTTTGTATTGAATGAACAAAAAACAACAAATGATTACCTCCATGTTAGCCGCGTGCATTATATCTGCATGTAGCGCTACGGATAAGCAAGCTAGCGCGCCGACCATAGAAGAAAAAGTGCCTAACACAGTGACTTATTCTAAAAAGATTGATTGGCCTGAAGACAACGCTAAGTTTTGCGAGGCAGCATTGGATCACGCAACTATTCAGTATGACGGATTCAGAAAAGCGTATACCGACCCTAAGAAAGTTCCTAGGTCTTTTAGCCAAGGTAAGCCAAGGCTAGAACCCATGCTAGGTTGGACTACCGGTTTTGTTGCTGGCAGTTTCTGGAATCTATACGAGCATAACCAAAATCAAAGTTGGTTAGATACGGCAAACGAGTGGACGCTCGCATTAGAAAAAAATCAATTTAACCGTAAAACCCATGATATTGGGTTTATTATCTACGACAGTTTCGGAAACGGCCTTCGCCTAACAGACAACAAAGAATACGAAACAGTAATCGTAAACGCGGCAAAAACATTAATGGAACGTTATAACCCCAAAATCGGTGTAACGTATTCTTGGAGTTGGGGAACATGGGAATTCCCAGTCATTATAGACAGCATGATGAATCTAGAATTGTTGTACCGTGCATCTGAAATTACCGGTGATCCTGTTTACCGTAACGCTGCCATCAGTCACGCAACAGTCACTATGAAGCATCACTTCCGCGATGACTACAGTTCTTTTCACTTGGTGAATTACAATAGAGATACGGGTAAACCTAATTGGAAGCAAACTTTCCAAGGCATTGCTGACGATTCGTCATGGTCACGAGGACAAGGGTGGGGTTTATATGGCTACACCATGTCATATCGATTTACTCAAGATGAAAAGTTCCTAGAGCATGCTCGAGGTATTGCTAACTATATCCTCAGCCACCCGAATATGCCCGATGATTTAGTGCCTTATTTTGATTACGATGCACCGCATCATGAAGGAACGACGTTGTACCGAGATTCATCGGCAGCTTCATTGGTTGCTAGTGCGCTACTAGAGCTATCAACGTTTGTTGAAGGTGCTGAGTCAGAGCGTTATTACGATGCCGCTATGAAAATGCTAAGGACATTATCGTCACCTGCGTATTTGGCTGATATAGGCGAAAACGGCCACTTCTTGTTAAAACAAGCAACGGGTAATTTCCCTGCAAATGATGAATTAAATTCTGCCTTAAATTACGGTGATTATTATTACCTGCAAGCGTTGAATCGCTGTAAGGCGATTTGAAACAAAGAACTTTAATTCATGCTATAACACCCGTGCTTTTTGCACGGGTTTTTAGGATCCCTACTTGATTTAATCAGCGTTTGATTAAAAGAGCTCTGTCAAAGCTGGGTTTCAATAAAGTGCTATATTACGGTCATTCATGCTGTAGAGTTTAAATGGCTGCAGTTTACGTTGTAACCTTGATCGGTTACTAATGCCGCTGCTTCTTGTTTAAATTCTGCGGTATAAACTCTGTTTTATAAATGCAGATGAAAATTGGCTACAGTCTCCAATACCTACACCGTTTAACTGCTAATCGATTTTTTCTCAAGGTTCGCTTGAAGATTCGGTTTCCTGATAATTGTTAATCGCTTCTTCACCTCCTTCTTGGGCCTGGTTACTAGGAGAGTTTATAAGCCATAGTCGATACTCTTCTAAAGGTAACTTCCCGCTTAATGCTCTCTCAGCAAGTGCCGCAGATGCGGCATAATGCATATGTAGCGGAATCTCTGTGAAATTACTCCATATCCAATGGTCAGCGCGCTTTACTAAACGGACTACCGCTTCTGTAAAGCTTTGTTCATTGTTCGCCATGACTTCTGTAACTTGGGTCAATAACCGAAAAGCACCTTCGGGATCTCTCTCTACTCTTGCGTTTGCCATTGCGATATAACTAGTATTTTGAACATGCACAGGTTGAGTAGACGCAAGCCAATCAATTGTTGTAGTCAAGTCTTTTTCTGCTTGTTTGACTGCGAGTTCAGGAACGATTTGCTCAGTGTTAAAAATTCCTTCCGACTCCATCAAAATAATGAAAGCTAAATTAGGTGCATGATTGAGATAGTGCGACATGATTTTTGCAAAAGCATCATTGATTGTGGTTTGTGGCACTGATCCTAGGGCTGCTATTTCTCTCAGCCAGGCTATTGATTGTTCAGGATCATTATTTGCCCAACCGTCAGCCACAGCGACAATTACTTCTGAGTGATGCTCAGCTGGGATATACTTCTGAAGATCATAAAATCTTCCTGAGGCGAGTGTTTAGCGTAGCGCAGAAGCAAGGCTCTCATGCCAGTTTCATACTCGGACTCTGACAGAGTCTCCTTTCGAGTTTGATACCAACTAAATGCATTTTCTGGCTCTGTTAAACTCCAATTCTTAACTAAAGATAAAGTAAGAGCACCTTTTGAAGTCAGTTTCATGCTGTCCAAAAGAACAGCTGCTTGTTGAGGATTGGACTCAATAAGCTGATATAAGTTTTCTAATATCGCTGTGTCGTCGGACTGTTCTGTTGGCGCAGCTAATGAAACGTGCTTTGATCCTATATCTTTGCCTGAATCAGTGCTGGAGTCATGTGGAGGGCCAAGAGAAAAAGCGGGACGAACTGGGTCTACCGCTTGCTGAGTGTTACTAGGTATAAAGTATAAAGTGGTTACTACTATACCAATGCAAGCGATTACTAAAGAAAGTATTAATTTTTCACGAGACCACTTCATATATTGAATGAGTAGGTTGGTAATATTCCATCCTTAATATTTACATATCGCACCCTTGGTGCATGATACGACAAGGGTGCAATGTAAGTTGGTTAGAGTTAATTAACGGTCACCCTTGCTCCACTAACGAATATGATTTGGGCGTCACTTACGAGCCCGTCAAGCACGCCTTCTTCTCCACCCTGAACGTAAGCGCCCCAACGTGATACAGACTTTAAGTTACCGCGATCCCACGAATCGTCAGCCATCTCAACGTTATCAATAAACACCTTGTAGTTGCGACCATCATCGGTCACGCGGAAGTTGAAGCTATCGCCAACATTTTTGCCTGTATCGATCTTAACCCAGTCCGACTTTCTCTGTCTGCGTTTAACGATCACCACGTCACCGTCAGCCTCTACCCAGAGCGCTACACCCCACGCCGGATCAAAAACCTCCCTCTGCGGTTGCCTTTGACTGATAAATTTTGACGTCTTTACTGCCATTGTGGGCATGAACCCCGGTAACGTGCAGAGAATGTCATAGTCTTATTATCGTTAAATCGGATACCGTCGTTTGGAGCGAAAGCTTCACTACGGCCTGCACCCTCACGAGACGTAGCCAAATTCTCGTCGCCAGGAAAAACACGAAAAACCTGTGTATTTCCATCTTTCTGATACCAACGACTACTCGTAGGGTTGTTAAAGCCAGTACTAAAAGGGTTGTGCCAGCGAAGTTTGCTATTCGACATTGGAGAGCGAGTCCCAGTACTTGTCCTCTCAACGTCTGAATTATTCACGTCAATACGAGTGCCGCGCGTATCAATTGTGCCGTTTTCTACAGCTTCCTTTAGCGCATTTCTCTCTTCGTTGGTTTGCGGACGAGAGATACCTGATGATAGAACCGACCATCTGGGATCCCAGCTTTTAAATGACTCTTGAGCGAATGCTGCCGGTGTAGTTAGGGACAAGGAAATTGCCGTTGTAACTATGGCAGTGGTATAGCCGAACATTTTTGGTGTTTTCATTTATGCTAATCTCTTTTTGCTAAACCTAGATTAAATCTGAAATACGTTAACTGACCGATTTGTTTGATACTGGTAGGGAGTTTATTTAAGAAGCGGGTATGGCCGAGCAGTTACCAAAGAGTAACAACAGGCTATCGTGACGTCAGAAAAACCATCATTATCAGCACTAAAAAACGATCAATATCAATCATATTAGCGTCAAATTAAATCATTTGAAGCTGGTTTGCAACGAATATTTAACAAAAATATAACGTTATACGCGATATATAATATTGAATCTTTATGCTGTACCAGTAGTTAGGCAATGACGAAATAGCAGCGGTTGAAAAGGAGATACTAAATTTTTTAAATCGCTTGCGTTTTAGATAATGTTTATAAGATAGTGGGTCGCATTTCATTGCCACTATCCGCTCGATTGTTTTTTGTTAAAAGCCTTACAAGCCCAATCAATCTAAGTGACAGCTTAAATTGTAACTTTCTCGCCCAAGCTGTAATAACCATGTATTTGCTACTATGCCTAATTCTTTGCAGCCGGATCTGGCTCCCGGTAAATTCCTGGCTCTATTCTTACATTCACTATCTCATCGTTTGTGGGCCATGCGAGTACAACTAGCTGCTGCCTATCAGCATCCCAGATAAAATCACTGGGTTTTGTATTGGCTTTAGATGAATATACGCGAAAACCGGTTCTCACTGGACTGTGTGTAAGAATTATGTCGTCGCCTACGTGAATGGAGAATCCATCAGGGTAGTGACGATCTGCGCCAATAAATATTCTCGATGCACCTTTACTGTTGTCGGTTTTTATATTGAGATCTAGCGTGCGGGTGGCGAAATGAAACATAAAGTTTTTAATATCACCGGCAATATACTGCGGATATGGGCGGGCAATAATATCGGTGATGTATTTTCGTTCTACCGTACCGTCGGCGTGTTTATCCGAAAAAATCGCCCAGGTCGATTCACCTCCAGGCAAGAAATTCTGATAGCTACGATTACCTAAAAACCAAGCTTTTATTGAACCCACACCCATTTGGTCGAAAATTTCTGCTGTGCGAATATAAAACTTAATGTAATGGAGTTGCTCGCGTACAGACTTATCGGTGGTAAGTAACGTGGGAAATCCCCATTCCCCCACCAGAATTGGCGCTTGAAGTAAGTCTGCTTCTTTATCAAACCGCTCCATAGTTGGTGCGATGTAGTCAATATACTCTTGGTAAATGTGTGGTGCGAAAACAATGTTTTTCCGGTTTACCCTTTTCTTTATTTCCGCATACTGATTTCTATTTATTGCTTCACCTTTGTTCATAAAAACAGTTTGAATTAGGAACAATTTTTCATCGCTGTAGGGCAGTGCGGCATCGATAATTTTTTCGTAGAGCGGAATTAAATAATCGCTAGTTAGCTCATCATAAGATTGCGTTAGCTCTTTTTTCTCGGCTCGTTTACCAAGTCATAGCCGATAACTGCATCATTGTCTTTAAATGCATCCCAAATATGTCGCCAGGCATTAATGTACTTTTCCTGCGCATTATTTTGATTGAAGTATAGGTCTGGCCATGAAAAACCTTTGGCACCATAGACCGTTAACTTAAACACGGTTTTAATTCCCGCTTCTCTTCCAAGGCGAACAGCACGTTTTAAACGCGCTAAGTATTCAGGTTGGAACGTTGAATTACCGAAAGTGCTTAATTTACCTAATTCTAATCTTACCACCTGTACATTGGCGCCCATTCGTACCATGCGCACATAATCTTCTTGTGCGAAGTTAACTTCTCCACCCGCATCGTTAGTGTTTACAACAAAGCCGCGCGGGATCATATGTCTTCCAACGTCGTCGCGCAGACCATGCTTAATGTCTTGTGCAAATACTACATTATTTGCAAACAGTGGAAGCAGCAAAGTAAATAGCAGTGTTCTCAACAGGGATTGTTTCATCATAAAAACCTCTTGTTGTTTTTATTTGTTGCACGATGGCAGAGCACAAATGAACAGGTTGTTCTCCATCTAGGTGGTGCTATCGGTAATAAAATTTACTTCTCGTCTCAAAAGATCTGTTTCTATAGTGTTCACACATCTGCTGGGCGAACTTTGAAATGAGCTAACCCACCGCTATTTCAATGAAAACACTTGTAGATACAAACTACGCATGTCGTCTGAACCTTCCGCGTCTTTCAGGTAGTAGTAGGCCTTATTATCTTTAAAAAAGACCACGGCTTTATCGAATACCGGACCTTGCTTGTGTTCGTAGATAGTAGTGAAAGCTTCTGAGTTGTCCTCAGCCTTTGCGATTACTACATGCCCATTTTTCAACCCGGTAAGATAGACATCGTCCCCGTTACTAAACAGTTGACCACCAAAGGGTACCCGAACAGTGGCAAAGCTTTTTTGCCCAGATTTACGAAATGTATGCAGATTTATCTCTTCGTTAAACTCAAGGTCTTCTACTTTACTTATGAAGTGCTCATCGCCACTGTTTGTTACTGTGAAGTCAAACCCGTGAACAATGGAAACATGGTTCTTTTTCTTTGTTTTCGCCCAATTTCCGGGCTCTTCGATTTGGATTTTCTCAGAAATAGCTAAGGGAATTTTAATCGGTTCAGCGTATGCATTTTTCCAGTCCGAGACGCCATGCGGGTCTTCGGAATACGCGTAGTAAATACCGTTTTGATATAGGTATTTGTCTGAGGTGTTTTTTGACCGGCGCTGAAACGCTATACGAAATTTACCGCCGGTGTACTTGAAGTCACCATACAAACCCCAGTTGTATTCGCTACGATGCTCTGAGGCTAAAACCTGGTTGAAATCATAATATCCATGCCATTTTTTACCGTCATAACGCGCGAAAAGCATTTTTCCATTTGCTGAAAACCCGTAACGCATTTTCATAAACAAATCTCCATCCTTTCCTGTGAAAAAAGCAGGGTAGGTAAGAAGTTTTGTTGTATCGATGTCGTCAATGCCATCGAAGGCTAAATGCTTATAGTGGTCAGCGGGTGAGTTGACGAATTGTTCCAAGGTAAACTTGTCGTCTGGCACTGAGGCTGCGCCCTCAAGAGAATAAGAGTATCGCAGATAATCTTGAGAAAAGGCTTCCACTCTACCATTGCGATGCATATCGTATAACAAGTGAATGGTGTCGTTTACGGGGCTTATCCCCACTGCAATCGTGTTATGTGTTTCGCCCAACCACCATTTGCCTTTAAACCCTGTGTGCTGGTGGGGAAACTGAATAGTTTTAAGCACACCAGTTTTCGTATTGAGGCGTGAAAGCATTACATGACGATTGTTTTTGCCGCCTTGATACCACGTCATAAACACAAAGTGTTTGTACACCTTAATACAGTCACCGTGAGGCGATAATGCATTGCCGAAGATATAATCATAACCATCTGGGTTATTTTCTGTATAAGAGCCTTTAACCTTATTCCCATTGAAAAAGAGTGCGTTGTCAGTGACAAGTAATTCAGTCTCTAACTTTACAGAAGCGTAGATATTAATACTGAAAGATATAGAACTAATAAGAAGTAGAGGAGCAAGGTTGTTCTTAACGAAAACATCCCATTTTTTAAACTTTTTGCGTGATGTACTAGCAAATTTCGGCCCTCTCTTCAAAAGCTTGTAAGCATAATAAGCTTAACGGTTTTGCGTTATTTGGATACCCTTCAGTCTTTCCTATATTGCATTAATTGTTTGTTGGTTGACTGAATTTGGTTATTAATGAGTGAAAATGGTTTTAATTAAATGTACACTGCTTGTAAGTGTATAGCGAGTAATTCCGATGAAATTAAAACTAAAAATACGTAGCGCAACGCAGCAAATTTGCGCTTTTGTAAAAGCTGTAGTTGCTCTTTCAATGTTAACAGCCTGCACCTCGAGCGATACTGTGGATGTATCTTCTGGTATGTACAAAGAGAGTGGGGTATTTCTTGAGAGCCAGACAAAAATAACGGATGGCGCGCTCCATTTTGATGGCAAGAAGCTCAATCATAAAACCTTTGAAAGCCCTTCGTCAGGGCGCGAGTACGATTATTTCTTTGGAAGAAATATCTCGGCTCATGGTGATGCCGTAAAACCTTACAAGCATTATGTTTTTATGACCTGGTACAAAGGCGGCAAGGAAGAACGCAATGTTATGCTTTCAAGGTTTAATGCCAAAACTGGCGTTGTTAAGACCATCCAGTTTCCTCATCGACACACAGGTTTTCGTGGCGATCCACTGGTAGGAGAGTCTCACAACACAATAGGTTTAGCCGTGAGCCCGTTAAATGGCACCATTCATATGGTTTACGACATGCATGCATATGTCGACGACGATGCAAGTGGCAGGTTCAAAGGACGGTTTGTTAACGACTTTTTCCGCTACTCTTATTCAGTGGTCGGTGCAGCAGATGTACCGGATGACGAATTTACATTAGAACAGTTCGTAAAAGATACCAGTGAAGTGAGTCAAGGCGCCGATGATTACAAACATTTGACCATGACAGGTAACTTAGAAGACAAAGAAAATTTCTCTGCGCTGACATACCCTAAGTTTTACAAAAGTAAAGATGGTGAACTGTTGCATTACATGCGATGGGGAGGCAACAACAATGGTGCTTATTATTTCAATAAATACGACGCCGAAAAACAAGTGTGGACTCGCTTTACGCCTTTCAATCATAAAGACCAAAAAAATCACGGTAACCCTTACAACTGGGGTTTATATGGTCAAATGAAGTATATAAACGGTAAGTTACGTGTAGGGTTTCAACAACGTAGTGCAAATAACAATGACCGTTATAAGTACCAGAATGGTGTTTACTATGCTTACTCTGATCATCCGAATGGCTTAGGTGAATGGAAAAATGTAGATGGCGAAGACATGACATGGCCTTTGGTTAACTCAGATGAAATTAAAATCTTTGAGCCTGGCGATTACATCGGCCATAAAGAGCCTAACTCTGTACACATTGTAACGGGCTTTGATTGGACGGTTACTGAAAACAACGATATTCACTTTATAACTCACGTTCGTTCTACAGATACAAAGCGAAGTGACTACCAAGAAGTCTCGATACATGCCTTCAAACCTGCCAACGCAGAAGACTTTACGATTACTACTGACTTCACCGGAGCTGATTCAATCTACACATCGGGTGATAGTATTTTCATCATCGGACTCAAAAACGGTTATCCGTTTGTAGAAAAAGCGAAAGGTGGCACGAACGATTTTGAGGTAGTTTATCAGCAAACCTCAGGCGTTAAATTTGACCATGGCACTATACACATTGAAAACGGCAAAGCGTACTACTATTTAATGGAAAAAGGCGCTGGAAATGCGCTGCCGCTTTATTTACAAGTCATTGATTTAGATGTTCAAATATAACCTAAGCGCTATGCTTATTACTACGTTGCAAAAGTTAGGTTAGAGGGTGCCATCCCTCTTACCCCTGCGGTTGCGTGTTATTTAGTTGTACGTAAAAGCCAAATTTACTTCTCGTAGCTAGAGCGAGAATATAAGAAAGCTCTGCTCGACTGTCTGTCCTCATATTTCCCTTTCAATTGTAATCAAAATATGTCAAATTGCTGCATAAATTTTACATTTATAATCAAAAAATAACGTATTTTTGCAAGAGATTCTACGATGTTGAAGCTTTCAAAATGTGCTTTTTCACTTACAGTGATTGTTGTTGCTTTATCTGGATGTGTAAGCGATAGGCATAGCTATCCTTCTCAAAATCAAACGGCCGATGCAGATACTGTTGCGTATTTTACTGACACTGGCCTCAGTAACCCTGTTTCTATTCTCCAGCACCCAGCAGGTGAACATGCTAACGGAGTCACGTACATAACATACCAAGGGGTATTAGAAGACCCTTACGTTGCTTCCTATAACCACAATACTAAAAGGTGGTCAGGGCCCATCAAAGCTGGCACAAGCGAAATGGGGAAAAACCCTTCGCGTAAAATCGACAATCACGGCAAACCTGCACTCATTATTGACGACCTTGGGTATATTCACATCGCATTTGGGGGGCATGGTGGCACACCGGAGCTTGGTGTAAATAAATTGGGTAATTATAACTATGGAAAAATGAAGCACGTGGTCTCTAAACGACCTTATGACATTACTGAGTGGGAAGAGCGCGATAACATATCACCTTTCGGCACCTATAATCAGTGGTTAAAAATGCGTAATGGCGATCTTTATCTTTTCTATCGGCACGGTGCACATCAGAGTAATTGGGTCTATCAAAAATCGACAGACAATGGAGCAAGTTTTGGTGAACCTGTTTCGGTAATGTTGACGAAAGAACGTGAAGATGGGCTGGGCGTCGACTCATGGTACGGCTATTTTAGCGAAGCCGGCGATAATACCATCGCCTTCGCATTCAACTACCATCGTTGCGGTAATTCCCACAGTAGCGGAAGTCATCTTGGGGAGCGCACCAATGGTTACTATATGCAACTAAATACAAACAGTGGTGAATGGACTAACGTTCAGGGCGAATCACTGACTATACCCTTAACCCGCGAAGCTGCTAACGATAAAGCATTAGTGTTGAATACCGACGGGAGTGACCATTGGACGAGTTATAGCAGCGTCCATTTAGATGAGTACGGGTACCCACATATCCGCTATTCTCGCGGTCCGCATATGGGCCGCAAGCATGGCGGACCTAAGAAGCCAAATTATTATCGGTGGAATGGAACCGACTGGCTAATAGGGAAAGATAATCAACTCCCTATTGGAAAGGGGGATGTTTTTGTGAGATCGGCAATGAAAATTGATGCGCTCCTTGCTAGCCGAACGAAAGACAAAAAAAGCCTCATTTCGTGGTGGAGTACTGATAACGGCGGCAATAGCTTCAAACAGGGTGACGTTGTGTTACTGAGCGAAGAGAACGGCTTTGAGGTCTCGTCCTTCATTCGCAATGCACATCCAGACGCTTTAATGCTTGTTGCTGAAAAGGCTAAAGGAACTCCCCTGAGAAAAATGTATTTAGTGGGTGAGAAAGGTCCCGTAGTTCGAAAAAGGGGCGAAGCGCATCATGCCAGCGACGCAATTTTAGACCGCTACAGAGTGCAATAATGCGGTGTCTTCGACTGTCTGATGTAATTGCGCTTAAACGTTCCATACTTAGCCAACATACGGATTTAAACATGAAAAAATTTAAAAGCTTACTACTGCCGGCTATCGGGGTAAGTATTGCATTCTGTCTTACTGCTTGCCTTCACAATTATGAGAATAATGAGAGAGCTTCTATTGGTGAACGGGCGACACTTTCCACCGCAGATAGCTCAGAGTTTGAAGAATTGCGGAGCCTTAATTGGCAACAGGTATTTTTCGATTCAGGAACGGACAACTGGCGAGAAAATTGGATAAAAGACGGCTTAATGGGAACCGTTGAAAATTCGCCCGAGGGTATGCATGTTAAGGCTGGGCCTGAGGCGGATAATCATGCGCACCACATGGTGTTATGGACTAAGCGCTCATTTGAAGGTGATGTAAAAGTCAGTTTCGAATACACCCGCACCGACAGTGCCGAATTATACGTAACCATATTGTACTTACTAGCTTCTGGGGAAGGCACAACAGAGTTTCCCACAGACATAATGGAATGGGCAGAATACCGCGATGAACCCTACATGCGTCACTATTTCGACAATATGGATACTTATCATATTAGTTATGCAGCATTTGGTTTAGGTGAAGAAGATGCGCCTGATGACTACATTCGGGCCCGCAGGTACCTTCCACTTGCCAACAATCGCCTAATGGGCACTGCACTGGAGGGCGACTACACCAACACAGGGTTCTTTAAGACCGGGGTTCCACACCAAATAACGGTTATCAAGTATGACGACACACTATGGATGAAAGTGTCTAACGAAGAGCAAACCCAACTTTATAAATGGTCGACGGCTAGCCACCCCAATATTAATAAGGGGCGTATAGGCCTTCGCCATATGTTTACGCGAAGCGCTTTGTATAAAAACGTTCAAGTGTCGGCTCTGTCTTCATAACAAACCACATTTTACAGATCATATAAGCAACCGTTCTGGAGCTGGAACTAATGTTAAAGAACGAAAACTACAGTGCTAAAAAATGTTTAATTGAGAATTAACCCTATGTTCAAGCTCCCATTATTTAAACGCCCAACTTCTTATCTGCGTGACTGGCGAACTTTTTCATTTGTATGTTTGGCAACTGTGTTATCGTTTTCTTGTGCTAATAAAGAAAAAGACATTCAAACACCAGCGCAACCTGAGCAACTCACGATCAGTGAAGGCTTTGTAGAGCCAGTTGGTTTTTATGATGCTCAGCCTTCATTTTCCTGGAAGCTTCCTGTTGATGCTGCTGTAAAAGCGCAATCGCAATATCGGATAGTCGTTGCCTCATCGCCAGACCTTTTGCCTGGCAACCCGGATTTGTGGGATAGTGGTGTCATTAATAGTGACACAACGAACTTCGTGCGTTACGAAGGTACTGAGTTAAAATCCCGACAACGGGTTTTCTGGCAGGTTAAATATTGGAATGAGCGTGGTTTCGACTCTAAATGGAGCGCAGTAGCTTCTTTTGAACTCGGATTGCTATCTAGCAGCGACTGGAACGCAAAATGGATTGAGATAGAGCAACCCGCACCGCTTATGCTGGATAAATTTGATACGCCTATCCATATTCCTCAATATTTGCGAACGACGTTTACAGCAGATAAGAGTATTAAGTCGGCACGCTTGTATATTACTGCTAAAGGGCTGTTCGAATCATTCATTAATGGCAACCGCGTTGGAAACGATGTACTGACACCCGGCTATACCCCTTATCACAAACGTATTGAAACCCTTACTTACGACGTAACAAAACTGCTTGTCTCTGGTGAAAACGCCATCGGGATTACCCTCGCTGAAGGGTGGTACGCGGGGCGGTTTGGACCAAAACGTCACTGGCACAAAAAACGGGACATCACCCCAAAAGCGCTAGCGCAGTTAGAGATTGAATATACAGACGGCACGCGCAAAGTTGTAGTGACGGATAACAATTGGCAAGCGACTCAGCAAGGCCCACTTAGGCGTTCTAGTTTGTACGATGGTGAAATGTTTGATGCTAACTTTTCGCTTAAAAACAACAACGCCAATTGGCATGAACCTCAATATGAAACAGAAAACGCTCCTGAAAAATGGCGTTCAGTACAGTCTTTAAGTATTGAGAGCGATGTTTTGCTGGAGCCCAAACGTCATTTTACCCCTAAGAATAAACAAGTGTTGACCCCCGTTTCTCTTCACAAAGTTGATGGCAAGATTATATTTGATTTAGGGCAGAACATGGTGGGTGTCGCGCGCGTTAACCTGCCGATGATTGAAGGGGAAAAACTCAAAATACGATTCGCTGAGGGTATTAACAGTGACGGTAGCCTATACACCAAAAACCTGGGAAGCGCGGCTCAGGAAGACACCTATATTGCTGCCAAAAGCGGTGTTGTTGAATGGCAACCTCAATTCACATTTCATGGTTTCCGATATGTTGAAGTGAGTGGCTTCGATGAAAAAGAAACGCCCCAACTTAATTGGGTACAAGGTATTGTTCAGTACACAGATTTTGAATTAACCGGGCAATTTACCTCGTCAGATCCCAGATTAAACCAATTACAGTCAAACATAGAATGGGGACTTAAAGGTAACTTTTTGGATATTCCCACCGATTGTCCGCAGCGTTCTGAAAGGTTGGGGTGGACCGGTGACGCGCTTGCTTTTGCACCTACATCGCTATTTATAGCTGACAGCCATGCATTTTGGAGCGCCTGGTTACAGTCGATAAGAGAAGAGCAGTTTGAGAATCATGGTATTCCTGTCGTAGTGCCTAACGAAGTGGGCGAGATTGTGCAGGCGGGTTGGTCAGACGCTGCAGTGACCATTCCGTGGGACATATATTGGCGTACGGGAGACGAACGCGTTCTTAGAGAAAACTATGAGATGATGAAGCGTTGGATCCTTTATCATCAAAGCCAACTTGAGAATGGCGTAAGCAAAATGTGGACAGTAGGGGACTGGCTGCAGCCTTATTCGACACGTGAGGATTCGCGGCGTGGCGAAACTGATCATGGGCTTATTTCGACAGCTTTTTATGCCCGCTCTCTCGATATTGTTGCACGCACAGCTAAAGTGTTGCAGAAAACAGATGACGCAAAGCATTACGCATCTCTGTTGGAAGAAGCAAAAGCGAACTTCCAAGCTTCGTTCTTCGACCAACAAGGCAATATTAAACAAGGTCAACCCACGCAAACCTCCTATTTGCTGGCCATAGGTTTTGACCTACTTTCTGATGAAATTTTGCAAGCTGCTGAAGCTCGTCTCATGAAGCAATTTGAAATTGCCGGCGGGCACCTTAGAACCGGGTTTCTAGGTACTCCTCTAATAGCGCCTGTGCTTGAAAAAATTGGCCGACAAGATATTGCATTAGAACTCTTGTTCAAAGAGTCTTACCCATCATGGTTGTTTCCAGTATCTCAGGGAGCTACCACAATGTGGGAACGATGGGATGGGTATACGCATGACAAAGGCTATGTGAAAAAGGCGGGCTCGCTAAATCACTATGCTTATGGCGCTATTGGGCAATGGATGTACGACCGGTTGGCAGGTATAACTCCGTTAAGCGCTGGTTATAAAAAAGTTCGTATTTCCCCTGTTGTGACGACTCATTTGTCACACGCTGGCGCGACATATCAATCACCTCATGGCGAAATCAAATCCTATTGGTTTTTAAACCAAGATGAATTACGCATGGAAATAACAATACCGCCGAATGTCACTGCTACAGTTGAAGTGCCGTCGGTTGTTTACGTTAAAAATACCGCTGAAACAACAAGTAAAACTCAGAAATTGAATGGCTTAATTACGGTAAATGGTTCAGCACTGGACGTTCAGTCAAAAAATAAAATGCAAATCAACAAAAACCTTGAGTTTTCGGCTGGGCATTACGTTATCAGAGTAAGTACAAACAATGAATAATCGGCATTATTTGATCAAAAATGTAGCGTTCTTTTTATTTCTTTCTTTACTTGGTTTTGTTATCGCTTCTGAGAAAAAAGGCGCAAACGAGCCACTTATTTACTTAAATGAAGAAAGGTTACTTGTATCAAAGCAAAGACTTTCAGAGGGTCATAAAGCCTATGAATCTGCTTATAAAGAATTACTCAGCCTTGCTAATACTGAACTACAAAAAGCCGTAGACCCCGTCACTAACTAAACTATGTTGCCTGCCAGTGGCGACATCCATGATTATTATACATTGGGCTCGTACTACTGGCCAGATGAAACCAAGGAAGACGGCTTGCCCTGGATTTATAAAGATGGGCAGTTTAATCCTATTTCTAATGGACCAGAAACTGATTGGCTTAGAAGAAAGTCGATGCTTAACTCATTAGAAATACTCGCTCTTGCTTTCTATTTCTCCGAAGATATCGTTTATTTAGAAAAAGCAAAAGACATCGTGGAGACCTGGTTTATCAACAATGACACAAAAATGAATCCAAACGTCGATTATGGAAAGGCAATTCCAGGTAAGTCAGCGGGCACCAACTTTTCTATCATCGATTGGACTGACATCGGCAAAGTAGCTACGGTCGCTCAGTTGTTGAAACGTACAGGGCTATGGCAGGAGAAAGAAGCATCAAAAATACGGTTATGGTTTGAGGAATACTACGTATGGTTGACAACAAGTGAGTTCGGAAAGTTAGAAGAAACAAGAAAAAACAACCACGGAACAAACTACGATTATCAAGCGATAGGTTTAATGATCTATTTAGGCAAAAAAGGTGATGCTATAGAGAAGTTGAATGCCGTAAAAACAACACGGATAGCAGCGCAAATAGAACCGGATGGAAGTCAGCCATTAGAATTAGCGAGAACTAAATCGGTTAATTACAGCGTTAATAATCTGTGGGCTTTAGCGCGAATTACTGATTTAGGCCGTCGCCATACTCCCGTTGATCTAATGGACTTCGAAAGCAAACACGGTGCAAGCATTGAGGCTGCAATGAGTTTTCTGGTGCCGTACATTTTGGGAGAAAAAATGTGGAATTGGAAACAGATTACTGGCGGCGGCGCTGAAAAGCAGCTTCAGAATCTTGCTGCGCCGAAAATCAATAAAATCGCCTTATTGCTGGGTGAGAAACCTTTAATCGACACTATTTCTGTATACGAAAAACTATCCGCGGCAGATGTAATGACGTATGCGCCCTATTAATTCCCAGATTGATCAACCAAGTCATTCACTTTAGAAAGGAAGCACTGTTATGCGCCTCAGGAAATGTTTTGCGATAGTATTAGTTACATTGGTATCTCACAGTAGTCATGGAGTAAATGTCCTAAAAGCCAATACAGAGTTTAAAAAAGGGAACCATACGCAAGCATTCTCACTTTATGAAGAAGGCGCTAAATTAGGTAACGCGCATGCGCAGTATCAACTTGGTGTGATGTACTCGAAAGGACTAGGTGTAGAGCCAAGTGCGGTTTCATCCATGATTTACTTTTCTCTGGCTGCAGAAAAGGGGTATCACAATGCGCAGCTTATTTTAGAAAAGATGAAATCGTCTTTAGACGAAGCGGAACTTTCACTTCTTATGAGGACAATAGATGAGGAAAGAACCGCTCATACTAGTTTTCAAAAGCAGTTTCTAGCTGAAATTAACCAGCATACTATTAGTCAAAAAGTAACGTTTAGCGGCGAAAGCAACCTAGAACAAAGAGTGTATTTTGAAGAATTAAGTGAGTTTCAAAACTTTGATAATGAACTTCAGAATTTCGATAGTGGCTTTGACGATTTGGAGGGTGGGGAAGTACTCGATGTTGCGATAGTGGTTAACAACCCAGGCTTTTTGGTAGTAGAAAATGATGTAGCAAGCGACGGTTCTGTGAGATACGTTCGTGTAATCCAAAAATCCGGAAACACTAAACGCTTTCTTGATGCATACAAATTGTTTCCGCTTAAACAGCCTGAGTTAGGTCAAAAACAGACCGAATTTATTCATCGCGCCTTCATGGGGGCAGCAATAGATGACCAGTTTTATTTGAATGACAATTTACCCCGCCTCTATAAAGAAACCCGTCGCGTTCTGAGAGAAGCTAAGAACAATCCGACACTTGAATCGCTTTACCAATTCGCAATGGCGATGGTCATTTTCCCTTGGATGGAGAGTGAGGATAACGAGGCAGAAAATTTGCTCAAAGATCTTGCTGAAAAAGGGCATCCGGGCGCTATGTATGAGTACGGCTTACAGTTATATATGCAGCAAAAAGATATACCTAAAGGAATAGAATGGATAACTCAGGCAAGTAAGTATGGACTTTCTAGGGCTGAATATCGTTTAGGCAAACTACTTCTCACAAGCCCTTGGATAATTCACGATGAGAAAAAAGCACTGTATTGGTTTGAGTCTGCAGCAGAGAAAGGTGATGAGGCAGCCAGCCTGCATGTTGCTAAAATAAAACTTACCGCTAATGATAAATCGCTAGTGGATGTTTCTGGCGCAATAGAGCATTTAGACGCTATCTCTAGTTCTCAGAACCTAAATCCAGAATACCACTACTTGCTTTCTATTTCTTACAGACTTCGTACAGAGCGCGACTTTAAAAAGTCTGTTGAGTTGTTAGAAAAAGCGATTTCGATGGGAATGCGGAGCAATTGGGATACGTCAGAGTGGCAGGCATTATTGGCTAAAATGCTTGAGGGAAACATAACAGTAACTGATTTTTAAAAAGGTGATCGAGTAATAATCGCTGTCTGTCTGGTAGTCTTAACTTTTGGTCAATTTAACGCTAAGTTAAGCAACTGCCAGACCATATTAATGACAGCCTCACAGCCCCATTAAAAGTCAAAATTCCAAGCATCAAACTCAGATTGGGAGCGAGAGGTTTCGAAAAGCTGCTTTGCTCTTTTCACCACGTCTGGGTGTAAATGAGCTATGTTGTTTGTTTCGGAAACATCAGTACCTAAGTGATATAACTCTAATTTTGGTGACGTTTTTTGTTTTTAAAATAAAAGCGAATTGCTTTCCAGTTAGGGTCGTTGTCAACAGTAAACCTAATTGCTTGCGTATGCTCTCCGTTTGGACGATGAAACTCCCAATACAAATAGTCGTGTTGTTCTTGTGGCCCCACACCAGTGAGTGTAGGTAAAAACGAGATCCCATCTGTTTGTAGCTCTGCGCCAGAGCCACTTAGTTCCGCTAAGGTAGGAAGCACATCCCAAAAAGCGGAAATATGGTTTGTTTGGGTTCCCGCTTTAATCTTGCCTGGCCATTTTGCTATTGTAGGCATTCGAATGCCACCCTCATACAGGTCGCGTTTATAACCCCTAAATTGCGCATTGCTATCAAAAAAGTCCAAGTCGGCACCACCTTCAAGGCTTGGCCCATTATCACTTGTAAAAATAATTAGCGTATCATTCTCCAATTCAAGGGTAGCTAGCAATGTCGCTATTTTGCCTATGGCTGTGTCAATATTGGTAATCATGGCAGCTCGCGCAGCTCTTGGGCGGCGCTGAGGCAGATAACGTGAATCAACACCGTAAGGTCTTTCCTCGAACTTATAGTTATCTATCTCCGTCTCGGGTGCTTGGAGCGCTGCATGGGGGCCGGCATACGCTAAATAAAGAAAAAATGGCGCTTGCTTTTGTTGTTCGATGTACTTTAATGCTTCATTCGTAATTCGATTTTGGGCGTAATCTTCCCTGATGTAGCTTTGGTAACTTTGAGGGTCGTTTGGGTCGACGCCATCAGGTAGCGATTGATGGGGATGCAACCACTCATTTTCTAACGGAAACTTCTTGTCATTCTTCCAGAGATGTGTGGGATAGTGGTTATGCGCTTGCTTCTGATCTAAATATCCAAAAAAATAATCAAAGCCTTGTTTTGTTGGTACTCCGTATGAATGGGGGCCGCCCAGCCCCCATTTTCCAATCAGTGCAGTGTGATACCCGGCATCTTTCATTACAGTGCCGAGCGTTGTAGTCCCTGGAAGCAATGGCATTTGACCATATTCTTTTTCATCTGTGAAATCTCCAAGTTCGTAATTGCCTCTAATTTGGTTGTGTCCCGAATGCCTCCCTGTAACAAGTGCTGCTCGAGAAGGCGCGCAAACAGTGTTTCCCGCATAATGTTGTGTAAAGGTTAAACCGTTTTTAGCCAGGTTCATCAGGTTTGGTGTACGTATCTTCCTCTGCCCGTAAGGTTCTATGTCGCCAATGCCCATATCGTCCACAATTATGTAAATGACGTTTGGCTTCCTTTCTGAAATTTTTTGGCGTTCTTGTGATTGTGAAAAACTACTAGATCCTATAAAAAGTATAGGGCCTAAAAGCATCGCGAAAGTCTTGATAGTTCTGTAGCTAAACGTTTTGTTTTTCATAATGATCCCACAGTTTTACTAATCGGTCGGACAACAGCTTAAGTCAGATAATTGTTATTTCTTGCTAAGGTGCTTTTCTGTTAGCTCAGCAGAAAAGACTTCGTCAAACTGGGGGTTTGCAGTTTTAGGTATCGGGGCGTTTATTGAATCTTGCCAATGTTGAAGTTCTGCAGAAAGCGCTTGTACTATTTTGGGGAGGTATTGAGCTAAATTAACATGTTCACCCTCATCATTTTCTAAGTCGTAAAGTTCATAGCTGTCATCCTCAAAGTAATGATGTAATTTCCACTTGCCTTTTCTCATCGTAGAGCCTGGACGCGTTCTAAACAGAGGGTCACGGGATTGATCTGCGCTAGGATTGTAGCTCTGCAAATAAATGGGAAAATGCCAAAAGAGACTGCGCTCCTCAATGGATAAATTGCTCAAAAGAAGCGGCGACAAATCAATACCATCAAGTGGATAACGGAACTCTATCTTCCCTAGTACAGAAGCTAAAGTGGGGAAAAAGTCCGCGTTTATGACGGGAATATTTACTTCTTTAGCAGGAATTTTGTTTTGCCAATGGATTAAAAGAGGAACTCGCGTTCCTCCCTCATAGTAACTGCCTTTACCACCTCGCAGAGGGTCTTGATAAGAGATCGACCTTATACCACCATTGTCCGAAGTAAAAATAATGAGAGTATCGTTACTTATGTTGAATTCTTTTAATGACGTAATTAAGCGACCAATATTTATGTCCATCAATTCAACCATAGCCGCATAGGTTGCGTGCCTTTCGTTTCTTACCTTAGGGTGGGATAAGTACTTCTGCTTAAATGTATCAATAGTTTCCAGTGGGGTATGAACGGTGTAGTAGGGCACATATGCAAAAAAAGGTTGGTCTCGTACCTCGGAAATCCAATCTATCGCTTCGGTTGTTATCCTATTCGGAAGGTATTCGCCTTTTGGTCCATCTTCTAAAAAAAGGCATGTTGTAGGGGCTGAAGTAGGACTTTGGGTGACCTTTTTAAATGGCCTGCTACATTGTGATCGAAGCCCTGGCTTTTAGCGTCTTGACCTAAATGCCATTTTCCAAAAGAGCCAGTGGTATAGCCTTGTGATTTAAACAGTTCAGCTAACGTAACAACCGAATCGTCTAAAATATCCGTATTTTTTGTTGCAATTAGTCGACGTGTTTTCGGATGACCACGATCAGACGGTGATACGGTATAAATTCCGTGTCTTGGTGTGTACTGGCCGCTCATTAGCACCGCTCTGCTAGGGGCGCAGTTTGAGGCTCCCGCGTAGGCATCCGTGAAGACCATACTCTTTGATGCAAGTGCGTCAATGTTGGGTGTTTGAAAAACATTATTGCGGTCGTTATAGCCAACATCCGCCCACCCTAAATCATCCACGACAATAAGAAGTACGTTAGGAGGACTCTCATTACAGATTGCAGCACACGGTATAAAAAGTAGGGTAAAACATAGTTTACTCAGGGTATTAGCTGCATTTAATAGTGCGTTGAATGTTTTACTAATCATAAATCAGAACCCCGGAGTCAAAAAAACGGCTACTTCAAGCTTGTACAATTAATTTAGTTTGAAGTAGCGTTTTAACAGATTTACTCAAGTGTAAATTGGTCGATGTTGGGACCGCTTTCACCGACGGTTCTAAATTCTATATGGTTGGCACCTTTTACTAGCGTAAAGCTTACGGCTTGTTCGTCCCACTTACTGTCCCAACTTCCGGTAGGTTCAAATTCAACCATGGCCGCTTTCTTATCATTTACATAGATAGCAATAGGCCGTTTTGAGCTCTCGTCGTTGTGCGTATAACGGAAAACAGCAGTGTATACGCCCTCAGCACCGTCGTTTTCGTGGTACCAATACATGGTGCCTTCTTCGCCGTTAAATGTTCCATAAGCCCCTCCGTGGACTCCATGAGCGCCGCGCACTGCAGCGGCGCCTTGACCATATTCCGCGTCTTCGCCCTGTAATGATAAGCCGCGACCTACCCACATATCGGCTGAGTTTTCATCGCCCCAGAAAAGGCCCACACCCTGTCCGAATTGTTGCTTCATTTGAAAGGCAAGTCGGCCATTGATAACCACATTCGCGTATACTGTGTCACCATTGTTCACTGCGAAAGGGGTAAGATAAGGTTTCATTTCTTCTTCATTTGGAGTGTTCACGCTATAGCGAACTTGAATTTGTTGAGACGCGATATTTGCAGTTTCAGTGATAGCAATGGTTTGGACATCAATAGCCACCTTGTTCGAGAGCCTTAACGCTTCGTCACCCACGATAGCAGCTATAGTGACAAATTCGCGAGCATCAGGATAAGCAACTTCAACAAACGCGCGGTTTTTTCCCATAAATAAATGTCTGTAATTAGATTTAACACGATTGGTGTGTTCGTAAGGAGAGCCGTTTTCAAGTGCTTTTACTTTTAATCCTTCACTAAAGTGATAATGGGTCTTATGACTCCCATAGGGGTAAAAGTTGTTATCCTTATCTACGGTTTCAGTAGTGATTACTTTCGCAGTATTGAAACCATCTTCAGCGGTGTAAGTGTCTATGCTGTGTCTTAGACCAACAGGTGAGCCAGCGGTTTTAATTTCTTTCTCTAAGACCTTTTTACCGTTCTCATAACCCACTGCGCGTATTGAGCCCGGCGTCCAGGGTACGAACCATTCTGCTTGCATCTCATCGGCTTGTTTTCCCGGTTTATCACGGCCAAGGGATTTACCATTTAGAAATAGCTCGACCTCATCGAGATTAGAATAAACCCATACTGGCACCAACGTACCTTCCTTCATCGTTGGATGTGTCCAACTAGGGAGAATATGAAGTGAAGGTTCATCTAGCCATTGGCTTCGATAAAAGTGGAAAAGGTCTTTCTTAAAGCCTGCCAAATCCAGTGCACCGCCCATAAAAGCAATGTAAGGCCAACCTCCGTGGGCTAACCCAGCTTCTCCATGGTAGTCGAAACCGGTCCAACGAAAGTGCCCCGCATGGTGAGGCAAGTCACGTGCAAGCTCCCAGTTTTTACGCGCATTAATCCGAACTGTTGCGTTATCGTAAGATGAGTTAAGGTGCTGTTTTTGATTCGACCACTCTTTGGGATCCTTCCAATCGTAAAAGAAAATTTCCTTCTCTGTGATATTAGGCAACTCGAACGTGTCTCCCTTAGGACCGTCTCTCCACCATGTTTGGGTACGATAGTATCCACGAGTTTGCCACGTGTGAGGGGCTTCCGTTGATACGAAAGGGCGATCAAACCGTCGTTCGAAGAAACTCTTGCTTTCTGACCCTCCGTTAATGCCTATTACATCTAATCCTTCTTTATTGGTAGAGCCAGAGGTAACAAGTCGAGTTGGGTCATGCTTTTTCACAGCAGCAGCAAGCTCAGTGACAATCTCACCGTGAGTCTCATTACCTACACTATAAATAATGATTGAAGGGTGATTTCTATTGCGTGTAACCCACTCGGTCAAGTCTCTCTCCCACCACTCATCGAAATGATATCGGCCGTAGTCGTGACGTGCTTTTTGTTTCCAACCGTCAAATACTTCATCCATCACCATTATGCCTAGTTCATCACAAAGCTCATAAAACATGGTGGGATAGGGGTTATGCCCGGTACGAATGGCGTTAACGCCCATTTCTTTTAGAAGGTTTAGTTTCCATCGTAGAAGCGGTTTTGTCCAAGCCCCTCCAACAGGCCCCCCCTCATAATGTTCGGCTACGCCCTGAATCTTTACGTTTTCGCCGTTTATCCAAAAGCCGGTATCTGTTTTCCATTCGATCTCACGAACGCCAAATTTCACGCTCTTTCGATCAATCTCAATGTTGTCTTTAACCAGCTTTAAGTCTAGGTCGTATAAATATGCGTTATGGGGCATCCACATCTGTGCGTTTTCTAAATCAAAAGTAAACGAATAAGAGGCGTCTTCTCCCGTTATCTCAAGAGGCGTCTTCTGAGAAAAAAGCTGTCTACCTTCTTGATCGTAAACTCGATACTGAATCGCGTAATTGTCACTGTCGCCAGGACGCGTATTTAACTGGAAGCTGGCCTCAACCTTTGTCTGTTCGCCCACTTTTGGTGTGCGGATAAATAGAGAGTTATGTTTTATGTGCGTAGAATTCAATATGGCAAGCTTTACTGGGGCAAAAATACCCCCAGGGTGATACCAACGCGTGGAAGGCTGCAGTTCATTATCAACGCGGACGCTTATAACATTGTTTTCTTTTTTCAGATATTTACTTAATTCATACTGAAAACTGATGTAGCCGTATGGACGTTTACCTAAAAAGTGGCCATTTATCCACACCTCGCTGTTCATATAAACGCCTTCAAATTGAAGCCAAACCTGCTTATCTTTCCATGCATCGTCAAAGGCAAAATGCTTTCTGTACCACGCCGTGCCCCCACCATGATATCCGCCAGACTGGCCTTGGGAACCCGCTTCACTAACACCTTCTTCGTAGATGTAGTCGTGCGGTACCTCCACGGTAGTCCACCCGCTGTCATTGAACGTAGGTTTTTTATAAATATCGTTGTCACTTAATGTGAATTTCCATCCACCGTTGAAATTTATATACTGTCTGGTGTCACTTTCGGCACGAGCGCCGGCAGCGGTCATCAGTACGGTTAGCGTAAGTAGAGCAAGCAGAAGATAGTCATGAATAAAGGGTTTTCGTGTCATGAGCAACATGTTGAGTAGTCCTTGTTAGAAATCAAATATGTTTTTACGCGCCATTTATGGGGCTATCTGGAGGCAACATCGTTGTACGATGCTTCACCTGAGTCAGTCATTCGTATTTCATCTAAATACAGGTAGTGGTCATTTTGCATACCACTAAGATCGCCGTTGAAATACATGCCCCACGATGGATAAATTCCTTTGTCGTCGTTATATCCAAATTGAATATTTTGTTTATCTAGTACCTTTTCTTCATCAACCCAAAGTTCTATAAAACCGTTTTTTTGTCTGAATAATCCACTTTTACATGTAGGACGAAATCTACCCACCGATCTAAATAGTCCGATTTTAATCCGGGTACTTCGAAATGCTCTGTGCCGTGGCCATTTCGAGTTGGACTTAGTTCATGTGGGTCCCATTTCCATGCGCCTCGCAGCCCGTCTGGGGTTAGCGTTAAACTGAATGGTGGATTTCTAGAATGTTCCTTCAGACGCTTATCTGCGCTTCCGTGTATTTGAAAAAATAGCCACGGATTAGGTTCATCACGCGTTCCTTCGCTAGGAAAAAAAACACTAAAGCCATACCACGCCTCTGCGCCCGCTACTTTCTGTGTTTTAAACCCGTGAAACATCGCCTTGCGGTCAACGTTGTCAATCTTTGTGTCGTCACCATTAAAAGCCGCAGGGTTATTATGGTCCCAAAACAGTTTAGCGGCATATTTCCCGCTTCTGACTATGCCTTCCTCAATAGAAAAGGCACGTTCGCTTTGGAGCTGATTAAACATGAAATTTTGCGGTGCTGTCTTTTTTAACCCAGGAGTAAAGCCTCGTGGGGATGCTGCATTCCAACCCTGATTTTCAAAAGATTCATAGGTAATATCCATATTACTTTCACTGACACTCGGAGCTTGAAATTTGCCATCGTGCCATAGATAGAGCCGCTGAGATGCGCCCTTTCTCAAATTCAAAATGACACCGTGATGGTTGCCCTTTTCGTCTTTGATCGGATCCATTTGCATACGCGTGTTTTCGAGCGAGAGATACACCTGTTGAATAGTCCAGTTAGTCTCGTCTGTACTGGTAACTGAAGCGAAATTCATGGTGTTATCTTCATCACGATAAGTGACCACTGCCTCAAAACTATTATTCCGTTGTGCCAGTTGAACCAAATCTATGACTGTGGATATCTGGGCACCTTCTTGGTTTTTAAGTGTGCGATTTTCGGTGTCAGGCATTGGTAGGCTGTGTACCCATTGACCCTCTTTAAATGCGGTCATTCGCCACTCTCGATAGTCTTTTGTACGAGCTTCATAGGCAACAGCAGGCGCGCCACTGCTAAGTGATATGGGAGAAGTACCAAAAGGCGTTTCCTCTCTATTTGTTGAATCGAACGCCAGCATCTTGTCGTTCGCCACGTCAATTGTGACCGGAAGCTCAATGTTCTCGCCTTGCGCGTTATATAATAGCCCGCTTGTTGTATCTAAACGCATGTAGTAGGCGTTGATACGGGCATAGGTTTCCTTATCGTGGACTTCTAAGAAGTTACATTCATGCCAGAGAAAGCTAATGGCTATCTCGGTATCTGAGATTTTAAGAGGGTTGATGTAAAATGTATCAACGTTAATAGGGTCGTCTGATTGCGGTGTTGGCCAAGTAATGATGACTGGCTCTTCAAATCGCTTTGAGCCTGCTGGCATTTTGTAATACACCCACGGGGACTTGTGGGTTCCAGCCCTCGTAAATAGGTAGATATCGCCATTCCCCATTTTGTAGCTTTTCGTGTATGACGCAAAAGGCGTTATATCATCTACGTATTCGAACTCACTAATGTCATAGGGTTTTTTAGTTACAACATGCAACATTCTGCCGCCAGCATGAGGTGTGTCTATAGAAAGCGGATTAAGCCCATCCTCTCGCTCCCCTCCATGCCCTCCATAAACTAAGTGAAGATACCCTTGCGTATCCATTTCTATGATTGGACGGCCGTGACTGTCTATTTTTCTCTCGCCTTTTGAAAGTGTGCTGTCAGCGGCTTTGATTGGCCCCTGCCATTGATGCGACTCAAGGTTATAGGCGGCAACATAGGGGTCGGTAAGATGACCTTGGTATGTAATGAATACGGTATCACCCTCAACATAGTGCCAGCCTCGGTGGGGATTACCCTGCAAGTTGTCAGTGAAATAGCCTTTGGGTAACTCATTGTCATTTTGGGGCACGGCAGGCTTAGAGCCCAGCCCTTCTTCCGGTATTGAGTAAATGTCTTCGAATGACTTTCCTTCTCTGAATGCGTCATAGATCGGTTGATAATCCGGATACTGGCCGTACATGTATTGGTCAATGCGCCAGCGCCAGTAATCAACGCTTTCAGGGTCTGATTGGTCGACCTGAGCTGCTAGCGCTTCAAATACGTTGTCTGTTTGAGAATATTTCTCAATCAATATTTTGCGCTGGGAGTAAAAATCGCTTTCCTCGGTTATGTCCATTTCTTCACTATCAGGTTTGCAAGCTGAACCTAGAATAACCACTGTAAGCACTATGGAAAGGGCGCGACCCACTTGTGTCTGGAACTGTTTGCTAAAAAAAGACTCTGCCATGTTATTCATCGTGTCATCATTCTCATCACTCATAGAGCCGCCAATAGGTTAAGAATTTACCCTTCTTTTAAACCGTATCTATGTCGTGTATATTCGGTCATATGTAATCATGATGTTACAAAAATAATCAATATGAATCAAAACTTAATTAATAAGTTGTTAGTGTGTGCTAGGCTTTTTCTCCCGAACATGTTCTTAATCAGCGTTTTGTTTTCGATCAGTGCAGTTGGAGACACATTGTCGTCTGATGCTTTTATGCAACCTGAGAATGATTATCTGCCCAAAACGTGGATGCATGCCATGAACGGTAATTTGACAAAAGAGGGCTTTTCAGAGGATTTCAAAGCACTCGAAGAAGCCGGCATCGGTGGTGCTATATTTTTTCACGTACATCGACGTAACTGGCCTTACTCTTCTCGTGGGCCGGTTAGATTCGGTACTGAAGAGTTTTATGATCACCTTGTCCACGCCGCGGCACAGGCAGATAAGCACAATATTGAGTTCGGCATTCACAACGCTGACGGATGGACATCAAGTGGTGGACCATGGGTTACGCCCGAGCAGTCAATGAAGCGGGTAACGTGGTCTGAGCAGTCTGTTTCTGGCGGAAATAGATATTTACCCTTGAAACCAGGTTTCGCAGAAGGGCTTTATAAAGATATTGCAGTAATTGCTATTCCCCAAGATGAGTATTCCAATCACAATTTATTTTCGACCGGGAGAATAAGCTCATCAGATTCGACATTAAATGCTGAAGTTTTGTCAGACAGAGACTGGGATACAGAATTTATTTTCGAGAAAAATGAAAACGATGAATATTGGGTGCAAGTTGAGCTTGATGATGTCGCTACGTTGAGAAGTTTGCAAATAGAAACACCAGATCGGCATGGGGACGCCGCACTACTTATTTCAAATGACGGTATTAACTTTAAAACGGTAGTTGAAAACCTACGTCGGCCCAGAACTGGTGCGAGAATGTGGGCGTTTAGTCCGCAACTTGTTAATGAAAGCCAAGATGGATTTACAGCCAAATATTTCAGAATTTCATTTACCAAACCTATCACAATAAAGCGTTTTGACCTGTGGTCAGTACCAAGGATAAATGATTGGCTATCTATGAATTCCATGGAACGTGGGAAGCTGAGTATGACGCCGACTATCGCAGAAGCCGCCATCGTCGCATCAAGAGATATTCGAGTTTTACATCGCGGAGCTATCCCTCCAGAGGGAATAGCAATACCCGAGGGAGACTGGCGAATTTTACGATTTGGCTATACCAGCACAGGTGCCTTTAATGTCCCTGCGACGATTGAGGGCGAAGGATTAGAAGTCGACAAGTTCGATCCTAATGCCCTGGAGCATCACTTCGATAATTACGTAGGTAAGTTGGTCAAAAAGGTGAATGAGCAAGGTATCAAGTCACTGAAAACCACAGAAATAGACAGTTATGAAGTAGGGGGCCAGAACTGGACAAAAGGAATAGAAAAAAGCTTTGAAGATAAATTTGGGTATGACTTTATCCCATGGTTACCCTTACTTACAGGACGGGTTATTGAATCGCCCGCCCACACGGGGGCTGTACTTCAAGAGTTTCGGCAGCATCTTTCTGATTTAATGGTAGAAAACTATTTTGGCGAATTCACCAAGCTTTCGAATAAACATGGCCTCGAATCTTATATAGAGCCTTACGGCTGGGGACCTTTCGACGAGTTAGCAGCAGGTGGAAAGGCAGATCGGTTAATGGGAGAGTTTTGGGTAAGAGATCAACAGTACAACGGCAGAGTGATGGCGGCTATTTCGTCAGCCCACGTCTATGGAAAGAAAGTAGTTTCAGCAGAATCCTTCACCTCAATAAGAACGGTCAATTGGTACGGCCATCCCTATTTTTATAAACACTACGGCGATGAAATGTGGGCTAGGGGCATTAATGAAACTATGTTTCACCGTTTTGCTCATCAACCCAATAATCATGTAAAACCAGGCATGACAATGGACTCCATTGGCTCCCATATAGATAGAACACAAACGTGGTGGAGCAATGGCGGTACTGAATGGTTCAAATATTTAGCTAGGGGGTCTTACTTGCTGCAGCAAGGTGTCCCAGATGCTGATTTCCTTGTGCATTTGGGAGATATAGCTCCTTTACGCGTGGGTAACGCAAACAATACATCAGTACCAGATGGATTTGGGTACGATTATGTCAATACAGACGTTCTAATTAACCGAATACGAGTAGAAAATGGCCACTTAGTGTTACCGGAGGGGACGCGATATAGGGCATTACATCTTTATAAAACTCAGTATTTACACCTAAGGACACTACGTAAAATAAAAGAGTTGGTGTCAGATGGCGCCACTGTTATTGGTGATAGGCCCGAAAAAGTCATTGGTTTAAGTGAGTGGCCGGAAAAACACGAGTTTGACACAATTGTTGATGAACTATGGGGCAACCCTTCTTCAAGTGATCGTAAGGTATTGCACTACGGGAAAGGCATAATAAGTACTTACGATCTCGAAGGAACAATAAAAGTATTGGGTTATGAGCCCGATCTGTTTATCGATGGCAAGCCTGCGCATGCATTTACACATCGCCGAATAGATAACAACGATCTCTATTATTTTTATAATGACGAACCATCATTTAAGTCTGTTGAAATAGATATTAGAGAAGGTGATGGCGTACCAGAAATTTGGCATGCTGATGAAGGAACTATAGAGAAAATAACAGATTTTGTTCGCAATGAAACGCGTCTTGTGACAACAATCCCACTGGAACCTTTTGGATCGCGTTTCGTTTTGATAAGAAGAGATGACGAACAACCACCTTACGACGGTTCAAGGAATCAACTGCTAGTCGATACTTATGCAAATAAGCATAACATATTGAGCAAGTTTGACTCCCCTTGGGAAGTTCATTTTGATCAGAAATGGGCTGGTCCAGGTGATGTCCGTTTTGACAATCTCATTGATTGGACGACGAGTGATGTATCAGGTATTAAACATTATTCCGGTAAGGCGGTGTACAAAAATACACTTGTTATCGATAAAGCGCTTATAAATCAATCGCAGCCGCTCTACCTTAGCCTTGGAGACGTTCAGCAAATTGCTGAGGTTTCTTTAAACGGTAAGTCTATCGCCACGCTGTGGAAACCCCCCTTCGTTCTAAATATTCAAGATTATGTAAAAGCGGGACACAATGAACTTGAAGTGAGCATCACAAACACGTGGGTTAATCGTTTAATAGGTGATGAAGCGCTTCCAGACACCAGCGGCTATTCAATGACGGGAGATACGGTTCCGTGGATTACTGAAAATACTCCCCCTCCGCCTAGTGAACGCGTTACTTTTACAGGGTATAACTTTTTTGAAAAGCGGCCTAAGAATCTTCAGCCCTCAGGGCTTATAGGCCCTGTGACCCTCTACACAATTCAAAAAGGAAGTAGATCAGAGCATGATTAGATTTATTTTTAGGTCTGCTAATCTGCTCTTAGTAACTCTAGCTTTGGGAACGCCTCTGCTTGCCTGGGCACACAAAACACAGAGTGAAGCAAAGCCGATTCACTTACCCGAAGCTCCCATGCCAGGGGGGTTCTACAATGCTGATGCCAAGGAGCTAGCTCAGAATTTTATGAGCCCTCCTGATGCAGTGAAGCCATGGGTATATTGGTATTGGGTAAATGATCACATAACCAAAGGTGGTATTGAAAACGACTTAGCCGCGATGCAAAAAGCGGGAATTGGTACTGCGTTAATCGGCATTATCCATCTAAATCCAAGCAATGGAAAATATGGAAAAACCAGAGCATTGAGCGATGTGTGGTGGGAGCATCTATATTTCGCTATCGAAAAAGCCGCTGACTACGACATTGACCTAGGGATCTTCAATTCACCGGGTTGGAGTCAGTCTGGAGGGCCCTGGATAACCCCTGAACAGTCTATGCGCTATTTAGATAGCAATGAATATCAGTTTAGTGACATAAATAACAAACCGCTTGAATTAACTATCCCTGAAGGTTTTCACCAGACAGTGAGTTTAATAGCATTTAAGACGCCAGAGTCTGAACTCATGTCGCACAAGGTAAAGGGCGTTCAAGCGACAGCGGCGACTTTATCTTCAGAAGAGAAAAGTATACCTGCTGATGTATCAGTGCTTGTTGATGATGATTTGAGTTCATCCTGGTCATTTCCCCAACATAGGCTAGACAAAGACAGCAGTCTGCAAATAGAGATAAGTTACAAAAATCGCCAGGAAATGAGGTCGCTTTTAATTTATCCAGAACACGCCTTCTCAGCTGAAGTTGACTTGCAGTACATGAATAATAACGGCGAATTCGAAACACTCTCGACGTTCTCAATGCAGCGACCACCAACCAGGCCTGAGCTTGGGCCTGAACACGATGCGCCAATAGCTGTGTCCTTTCCAGAAGTAGAATCAACAGATTTTCGGATTTTAATTAGTAACATAAAACGCGGAAGAGGCCCCGCTCACCTGTCGCCGGGATTGAAAGAGATAAAGCTAAGCGGTCAGTACACGTTAGAACGCTTTGTTGAAAAAAAGCTAGCCAAGGTTCATCCAACGCCTCAGCCCAAACATGATAGCTATGTATGGGAAAAGCCGGTGCCTAATCAGGATGCAGAATTGGCCATTGAAGCCGATGACGTTATTGATTTAACAAAGTTCTTTGACGGTAAAAGGCTTAACTGGGAGGCGCCCAAGGGTAATTGGACAATTGTTCACTACTTTATGCGTTCCACGGGGGCGACCAATGGACCTTCGAGTAATTCAGCAAGAGGTCCTGAAGTAGACAAGCTCAATAAGCAACTTGCGCAGTACCATTTCGATGCTTACGTTGGAAAATTACTAAGCGCTTTGCAACCCGAAAAGCGAACTGCGCTCAAGTATGTCGTGGTTGATAGTTATGAAAAAGGGGCGCAAAACTGGACAGATGACTTCAAGCAGCAGTTTAAGCATCAATATGGCTACGATCCAACCCCGTTTTTACCCGTTTACACTGGAAGAATTGTTAACAGCGCGGATCAGAGCGAGAGATTTTTATGGGATGTCAGACGCTTAGTCGCTGATAAAGTGGCGCATGCTTATGCTGCGGGCTTGAGAGAACGGGCGCACGAGCATGGCTTGAAATTATGGCTGGAGAATTATGGACACTGGGGGTTTCCTGGCGAATTCCTGCAATACGGTGGGCAAGCCGATATTGTGAGTGGCGAGTTTTGGGCTTCGGGCAATCTGGGTGCTATAGAGCTTAAAGCCGCTTCATCAGCCGCTCACATTTACGGGCATAGAACGGTCATGTCTGAGTCCTTTACCTCTGGAAGAAGTGAATCGTTTAAAAACCACCCATGGAGTTTTAAAAAGCGAGGCGATTGGTCGTTTGTCGAAGGTGTAAATCACACACTTTTGCATGTCTACATTCAGCAAGCATACGAGGACAAAAAACCGGGCGTGAATGCGTGGTTTGGTTCAGAATTTAATCGAAACAATACATGGTTCAGCTACATGGGAAGCTGGCTAGACTACGTTAAACGTTCAAATTATATGTTGCAGCAAGGACAGTATGTTGCAGATATCCTGTATTTTATTGGTGAAGATGCCCCGAAAATGACTGGTGCCGTTGAGCCAGAAGTTCCATCCGGTTATAGCTATGATTTCATCAATGCTGAAATTATTCTAAACAAGCTCAGCGTTAAAAACGGCCAGTTCGAGTTACCTAACGGTAGTGTTTATAAGCTGCTTGTACTTCCTGACGTGAGCACTATACGCCCTGAGTTGTTGAAGAAAATTTCAGAGCTCGTCAAAGCTGGAGGAAGCATATACGGACCTAAACCCAGCAGTTCTCCCAGCCTAGAGAATTTCCCACATGCAGATAATGAAGTGCAGCACTATTCAAACCTATTATGGCAGGATATAAACGGCGCCGATATCACGCACAGACACTATGGTTTGGGTAATGTCCTTTACCAAAATTCTCAGCAGACTGAATTAAAGGATATCTTAGCAAAGATAGGTTCTCCGCCAGATATGGGAAATTTGCCCGAGACCGTGATTTGGAGCCACCGACGTAGCGATACCCACGATATTTATTTTGTGGCGAATCAATCGGACGAGCCGCAAGAGATTTCTCCAAGTTTCCGCTTGCATAACCCAGATGTGATCCCTCAACTATGGGACCCAATAACGGGTGAAATTGTGCAAATTGCACGGTTTACAAAAGACGATCGAAAAATAACAGTACCCTTGTTCCTTCAGGGGCTAGGTTCAGCGTTTATCGTTTTTGAAAAAGAAAAAAGTACAGAGCGCCAGAGCAATTTCCACAACAAAAATATAAGTTTCATTCAGCGAAAAACGCCTTTTAACGAGGGTAACAGTGTTCCTGCATCTGTATGGGTAGATAGCACTATCGACGCCGATGGTGCGCTTGTAATTACATCACCGACGAACGGCGAATACGAAGTAACACTCTCAGATGGCTCAATCGAAAACGTGTCAATAAACTCTGTACCCTCTGATGTAAAGGTAAAAGGCCCATGGAATGTATCTTTTGAAGAGGAGCGGGATGTTGATACATCGCTAGTGTTGGAGCGTTTAACCTCGCTGACTGAACTCTCGCCAACTGCGCTACAGCATTATTCTGGTGAAGTTGTCTATCAAACTACGATTACTATGAAAGACGAGCAATTTAGTCAGGGTTTGCGTTGGTTTATCGATTTGGGCGAGGTAGGGGTAATAGCGCGATTATTTGTTAATGGACAAAGTTTCGGAGAGCTATGGAGTAGACCTCTTACAGCAGACGTGACAAAAGCTCTACGTGTAGGTCAGAACGAAATAAAAATCGAAGTTGCAACAACCTGGTTAAACAGGCTCGTGGGTGACTTAAAGTTTCCTGAGTCGTTCCCTGACTCAATTGAGCCTAAAGCATTCAATACGCAGATCACCTTTGAAACCAGAGTAACTAAAACAACAGAGCTTCAACACTCAGGTTTAATTGGTCCGGTGCTGCTAAAACCAATAAAGAGGGTAAAGCTGTAAAATGAGAATAGCTAATTATATATCTATCATAAGTATCTCACTTATTCTTCAAGGGTGTCTTTCTACGAGTGAGGATAAATCAGCCCCTAGCCAACCCCCGTTTTTAGAAAATGAAATAAAAATCACCGACAGTGCCTTATTTTTTGACGGTAAAAAAATGGGCAATGTACACAAATCACTAGACTCTGTGAACAACCAAGAAGGGGGGTATAACTACCAGTATGGTTCGGCTATATCTCCTCATGGTGATGCCATCAAAACATATAAGCACTACGTCTTCATGACGTGGTACAAAGGCGGAAAGTACGACCGGCACATGATGTTATCGCGCCTAAACCTTAAAAATGGTCAACTCAAACATATAGAGTTTCCTCATAGGCACACAGGTCTTGTTGGTCGATGGTGGATTGGTGAAACACACAACACCATTGCTGTTGGAATAAGCCCTAGAGATGAGTCTATTCATTTAGTGTTCGATGTGCATGCTTATAGCAAGCACTCAGATACTGGCGGGAACGGTAGTTTTGAGAAAGATTATTTTCGATACTCATACAGTGTGCCAGGCGCAGCAGCTGTGCAAGACGATGCGTTCAGTCTTGACCTATTTGTAAAGGACTCGAGTGTTCATAGTGAAGGTGAAAGCGACTATAACCACATATCGATGACGGGAGAAGAAAACCACGCTGCATTCTCCAAACTCACTTACCCCAAGTTTTTTCAAAATGGTCAAGGTGACTTGTTTTTCTATATTAGGCAGGGGACTTCGCATGACGGGAAAGGTGTTTTCAATCGATACATAGGTAATGGTATTTGGTCATCGTTTAAGAGCATAAACAAGCTTAACGTCAAAGAGGATGGGTTACCCTACACGTGGAGCAACTACGGAAACATGAAGTTTGCTAATAATACGTTAGGGTTTGCCTTTCAACGACGACTAAATAATAAGGAAGACAAGTTTCGCTATCAAAATGGCGTGTACTTTATGTATTCAGACAATCCATTGGGTTTATCTGACTGGAAAAATTACAAAGGCGAACCCATTCAACTTCCATTAATTGATGCATCTCCTGCTTTAGTTGTCGAAACCGGAGATTGGGTTAAAACACAGAAAAAAGACAGCGTACACATTGTGGGTGGTTTCGATTGGACCATTACAGATAATGGAGACGTTCACATCATTAGCCGCGTTCAAGACAAAGAAAATAACACGGTAGTCAATCTTCATCATTATAAGCCAGTTGGTTCCAAAGAATTCATTACGTCTGAAGATTTTGTTGGCGCCAACAATATTTACACGTCAGGAGACAACATTTACATCATTGGCTTGGAAAACGGACAGCCCTATATTGAACAGGCTAAAGGCGGAACAAATGGTTTTACGAGGGTGTATAGCGGTATTAAACGTTCAGCTAAATTTTCAAAAGGCGTCGTTTATATATCAGAAGGTAAGTTGTTTTTCTATTTGCTCGCCGAGGGAAGTGGTGATAAACGCACAACCTATCTTCAGGTGATAAATCTGCATTGATACAAAGCGCATTTTTGCATACGACTTAATTGAACTTAAATCGAATTTTCTGACTCGGGAGAAATATGAAAACTTTAAAGTACGCAGTCTTATTGATAGTTGTTTTGTCCGCACATAGCTGTGCTGCTCTCGCCGATAGTACAGATAAGGTTGAAAAATCTCAGCATAACTTCGTAATGATTGTTATCGATGACCTTCGTCCTGTTATTGGCGCTTATGGAGACGAAAAAGCGTATACTCCCAATATAGATGAACTGGCTAGCAAAGGAATAATGTTTAATCGTGCATATGCAAATGTACCTGTATGTGGTGCTTCAAGAGCGAGTTTGTTAACCAGTCTCAGACCGACAAGAACACGTTTTCTCAATTTCAATGCAAAAGCCGAAGAAGACGTGCCAGGCGCGAAATCGCTACCTCAAGTTTTGCGAGAATCCGGTTATAACACTATGGCCATAGGTAAAATATTTCATCACAGCAGTGATCTCGCCGATGAGAGTTGGAGTGTACGCCCTGTATCTGGAGGTTTGCCCCATGCAACAACATTAAACCCTGAATCAGAGAAGTACAAAAAGCCAAATGAGAAACGGCCTAACAATGCAAAAGGTCCGTGGTATGAATCTGCCAACGTTGCCGACGAGGACTACGGGGATGGCAAGACAAAAGTAAAAGCGTTAGCAGCACTTGATAAATTAGCAAAGCAAGACCAGCCTTTTTTTCTTAGCGTTGGTTTTATTCGCCCACATCTCCCCTTCAATGCACCAAAGCGCTACTACGATTTGCATCCTAAAAACAAATTTGAACCGTTTTATCATCGTGAAAAGCCTCGTTTTTCGCCAAACGGGTTAAAAGGGTCAGGAGAAATACAGACATATCACTTTAAAAATTATGAGTACAACAGTGATGATTTTCACGTTGCTTCACAGCGTGGTTACTATGCCTCAGTGAGCTATGTTGATGCCCTAGTTGGCGACTTAATAAAACGAATAAGCACGCTTGGTCTTGAAAAAAATACAACAGTCATTCTTTTAAGCGACCACGGTTTTAACCTTGGTGAGCATAACTTTTGGGGTAAGCACAATATGTTAAATACGGCATTGAGGGTGCCTTTGATCATTGCAGGGCCCAGTATCGCTAAAAACCAAGAAACTGATGCACTGGTAGAACTGATTGATATTTTCCCGACTATAACCGATATTGCTAATGTTAGTAACGAAAGGGACATTGCTGGAGATAGCTTTATCCATGTATTAAAGAATCCTAAGTTGGAACACAAGAATCAAATTTACAGCCGGTTTAAGGCGGGGGATTCTGTAGTGAGCAAAGAACACATCTACACGTTATACTCGACAGAAAACGAAGCTAGTGAAGAAATGCTGTTCGACTTAAACGAAGACCCTGATGAAACTAATAACATTGCGAGCGATCCGAATTACTTGGATGTTAAAAGTAATCTATACAAGTTACTCACAACGTGCATGAGAGAACTTGAGTGCCAAACTAAGTGAGAATAATACTAGTGTGCGTGATGCGAAAACAGCCTAAAGCTCGCATAAACCATGTATTGAGGAAAGGTTGGTATCGATAGAAAATTTATACAAGCTAATCGTATTTTATAAAGAGCGTTAAGTGTAATATAGTAGGTCGAGCAACATCGATTTGTATCTTGAGCAAATGAATGTGGTTGTAGTTGCAGAAAAGCGTAACAAAACAACTAAAAAGACTATTTTGTTACGCCATAAAACTTAAGGCTGATTACCACGTACCACTACGAAGTTGTCATAAAGTGCAGATACTTCACCAGTTTTTACCGCCCCTGTTAAGCTTGGCATTGAACCTAAAAAGCTAGTTCTAATGATTTTTTGAATTTTAGCCGCTGGTGGCACATTAGAACTTGTTCCGCCAAAAAATTTGAAACCTGTTTTTTTCGCAACTTCAGTTCCGTCAATATACAGCCTAGCTTGGGCATCGCTTTTGGTACTCGAGCTATTTACCTTTACATAGAGAGCTACGTCGTACCATTTATTTTTCTCAAATGTGAATTGTTCAGCTCGAATTATCTCGCCACATTCACCATCAGGCTTTCCTTGTCTGTATATATATAGTTGTGGGTGTTTATCCCTAATGCCAACTCGCGCACTCCAGCCATTTGTCGTAATGTCGCGACAGCCAGTGACTGGCTCTTCCGGTCCCAAGCCAAAAAACTTACCGCCCATGTTTGTATCATAATTGTCTTCAAGCTTAATCCTGTATTTAAATGTCGCATCAATAGCATTAGCTGAAATAGGGATTTGACCTACCATCATGGGGTGAGACCCAACCTTACCATTTGAATTAACTTTATACTGTGGATATTTGATGCGGATGTTGTTTGCGCCATTTCTAAACTGTACGTTGGGATGTGACCATTCACCGGCTGAACCTGAATTGAAGTTTTCAGTGTACAAAACGCCTGAAGCGCTTGCTGTAGTTGCCATCACTACTGTGAACAACGCGCCAATTGAGGCTATTATCCGAGTTCTCTTTTTCACTTTATGTTTCCTTATATTTTCTAACTTATTGGCGAATATCACTCTTCAGACGAAACTAACTGTCTAATGAGCAAAGCGATTTTCTTTTGTTCCAGGTTGTTTGTTTCAAAGAAAAGGTCGTCACTAAATAAGGCTATGGATTTCTTTTGTGATTCACTTAAGGCCTCATGTCCGTGTTTAAGCCATTCAAACAAAGGCTCTAATCGTTGTGTTACGGAACCAGACGGTGCGCTTCTTACTGCGAGGAAAACTTCTTCCATGGATAAAGATAGAGAGTCGGGGGAAGAAAAAATCGAATCAATCAGTGCTGTCCTGATTTTGACCGATTGGGTTTCAAAGTATGTAGAAATAGCGAGGTCGAATGCGTGGCTAGGAAGGCTAGTGTTCAATTCGTGTGAAAGTATCAATTTAACGTCGTCAGAAATACTGCTCTCCAAAAGTTCACGTATAGCACGATGTCTTACAGACTCGCTCTTTAACTTAATGGCTAAATCTACGGCTGATTCTTGGTCTAACTCTCTCTCAGACTTCGAAAGGAGATAAACAATCTCTTCTTGTTGTACTTCATTTAGCTGTTGAACATTTTGCAGCAGTTCTCTTCTTTTAGGATTGTTTGGAAGTTCCATTAACAGAGCTAAGATTAAATCTGTAGAGTATTCGTCTTCAACACGGATGTGATTTGACGTTTCGCTGTTTACCTTTTTTTCTAATGTGGTTTCGTGAGAATCATTGATAAAATGTGCAGAACGATTGACTTCATGAGCAGATTTCTGACATTGCTGAGACGTTTTATTGTTTGACATTTCTCCCTTGCTATTGTCAGGCCGATGATTAAAGTAATATTCAACGGTTAAACCTGCTAGAGTTAGAAACACTAATAACGTACCTAAAAGCTTCATTTTTTTCATACGTTGGGCATCACTTCTAGTAATTGCAGAGAGGCTAAACGTTGCTCCACTGGTAAAGATGTATCGTTAAGTACACTTTTCGCGACGTCCAGTATCGCTCGTACTTGCTTTGTCGTTAGCTTTTCTTCGCTACTGCCAACCCAATTCTTGGCGATGACATATCCTAGCTGGTGATTTTTAACGTCTTCAGACTTCAGCGATTTTAGAACAATTGAAAAAGCGTCCTCTTTAAACTCATCGGGAAAAGCGCTTATGGATAAAAGTTGAAGCTTTCTAGTCGTATCTTCTACTGCAAAAAATCTGTTCTGAATGGTATTCGAAACCAAAGACAATACTTGTCTGTTGTTTTGGTTTTTTGAAAAAGCCATGAGGCTAGATAAGAGTGTTTCAGAGAGGCTTTCGGACAATAGTCTGCTTAGTATCTTTGGTTTGACGTGATCGTCTACTGCTGAAAGAAGCTCAATGACAATCAATTTATCTTCGTCTCGGTGAGACAGCAACAAGAACTCAATTGCCTCTTCTTTTGCTCTGGAAGGCAAGCCATTTAACAGTGATATTAGGTACTTTCGGGTGTCAGATGAAAGCTCGAGATTTGTTATGCGTAAAACTACATCGTGCAGCAAATGTAGATTTTGCGCTAGGTCTATAAACTCGAAATTCTCAGGAATCTCTGCGAGTACTTCCAGTTGACCGGACCTTAATTCCGTCGTTAGGGCATGTTCCAGTTGGTTTTCAGAGTTGAACAACAATTGATGTAGCGTAACCTCTTTTATCTTTTTTACCGAATTTTTATTACTATTTTCAAAGTCAATTGAAATGTTTATCGCGGGCTTTAAACTTTGCTCCGATGAGACAATCTGCCATTCTTCACAATCAGTGTTTAAATTCTCATGCTCGTTGGGTCTTATTTTGTGAATATTAAAAGCGGCAGTAACAATCATTATTACGATTGGTATCGTCAAGTAGAAGTTAGTGAATGGAGAGATAGCCTTTAGCGACACTTTGACTCAAATTGATTTTATATGAATGTTTTAATAATGTTTGATCATTTTTAATCAAATGTAAACGCTTTAATGTGTTTGTAATGGATTTCCTGTGTTGCGGTATTTGGAAAAAGGTTACTCAATAGGGCGAAAGAAATTTGATACTACATGTAGATCTCAGCCCTACCAATGCGTTGACTATATTTGAGGTGACACACAGAAGAATATAGAAGCATCAATAGTCTGCTGCTGCAGAAGTACTGACCTAGCGATAGGGCTAGGTCAGTCAAAGTTGTGAAGTCTTTCCTAGATAGAACTAACGGGCGAGGATATCCCACTTTCCAGGCTTTACTGAGAAAATAAAATAATCATTACTTTCTTCAACAAACTTTATTCCCGGTATTTCATTCCTCTCACTACCATTACTCCATACTTCTTTTCCATTAAATAAAATCTGTGACGTTTGGGTCAGGATTTTAGGAACACCAATTTTGGCAGTCGTCTTTGCTGGCGAGTTGAGTACAATATTTAACGTGTCATTGTCGAATTCTAGCTTGAACAATATATCGCCTTTTACACTAGGTATTAATTGGCTGACTTTGGTTAGGTGTGCAAGATTTGGCATGACTTCATAACTTTTCCAAGCGACTGATGTTGGCTTCACACCAGCGATATGTTTACTCAATACAGTACTAGGAGCATTCCAGGCATGATTTTCTGTTCCTCTGGCGGGTAAGTATTCAGCTAATGTTGACAGCTCTGGATTGTCGACTTGCGGACCATAGCGCTCTTTCATTCTAGCGATAGCATCCTTATAACGCCCGGCTTTTGCCATTGCGTTATAAATCATCCATTCAAAATGAGGGCTCGCATAATGATTGGGCAATAATACGTTATCAACGATTTGCTGAAATTGAGTTGGCAACGCTAAATCAAAAAGGATGGCGACGGCATTTGCGCGATCATCCTTAAACATTTTATCGCTACTAAAATAACCGTTTTGCCAAAACTCTTTTTGAAAGGCTAAACGTATAGATTCAATACGCGCATTATAAAATGCAAGGTTCTCATCCCTATCCAGTTCGCTAGCCATTTTTCTTGCAGCCACAAGTGCACTGTAGTACAAGGCGGTTTGAATAACGTCATAATCAATGGTTTCCTGTGGTCCCCAATCAGTCCACTTCCAATCTCCAGTTCTGAACGTTGGAAGACCGTTCTGTTTAATATCCCAGAGCAGCAGGTATTTATGCACGAAAGGATATGCATATGACAATGTTTCTACGTCACCAGTATTGTAGTAATAGTGCCAAATACCTTGTTTAATAAACTGAAGGCTCTGCGCGGGGAGTTCTCGGAATCTTCCAGGACCCAAGCCAGCAAAAATGCCGGATTCGGTATCGCTAAACGCCAGCGTAACTTTGATGGCTTTCTTCAAAAGGTCTCGACCAGCTTGGTCCATAGAATAGAACAAGTAGCTTGCTTGGTCGGCGACGTCACCAATCCACAGGCCTCGTTCTCTATCGGGGGTGTCCATGAAGTTGTCTCTGGCACAAATATAAAGTGTATTTTCAGCCATTTGCCAGATTCGATTTAACCAAGCATCATCCGATTCAAAATATCCGGGAGTTTTGCCCACGCCCGTCCAGCGATATTTAAGTGCATGCACTTTTACACCTTTAGGAATGCTGAACTCAATGATTCGACCGTTGCTCCAAGAATAGCCTTCGAATTGTTGACGCCCAGATTTAGTTGTATATAGCGTTTCTATTGTGTTTAGGCGCATATTTGAAGCCACGCGAATTACTTTTCCCTTATCGGCTTCTACATCAAAGTAAGGTGTAAAATTTTTATTAAAAATCCAACTTGCACTGGATGGATGTTCCGTCCGAAATAAACGGAAATGATTCTTCAGAGAAATTAGTACAGTGCGATAAACCATAATTTACAAGAGGAGGAATTTCGCTTGGGAATAAGTCGAAAAAAGGTGGTCTAGGAGGCTGCTTAATAGGGTGAGCGTTAGGCCAGCGTTCGTCATTAAAGTGCGAAGTATACCAAGCCTCTTTAGTCCAATCTTGCATGTCGTTTCTTGCGTCGTAGTTGATACTCCACGCGGCAATACGGTAGGGACGTTTTTTTCTCTACTTTTTTATAAGCGTTATGAGTTTGGGCTTTCCAAGTTTCATCAGTCGCAATAAGCGTGTTGCCAACCTTAGCTTCAAAGATGAATCCACCTTTGTTTGAAGATATGTGTGTGCCTTTTTGACCATCATCTCCGTAATACCATGCAAGGGCAGCAATGGTATTTTTACCCTTCTTAAGATATGGACTTATATCGACCGTGTCATAATATTTGTTAGACGCAATAGGGTAGAAATCTACCCTGGGAGAGGGTTTCACCGGTGAGGGGCCGCCGGTGTAACTTCCTTCGAAGATGACGAGCTCACCATTTATCCAAAGCCAGTACTTTGTATCAGCGCTAATATAGGCAAGTGATTCCGAGGGAACCTTATCCAGTTCAACTTCTTTCCTTAGCGCGACCCATGAGTTTGGCTCAGTAAAGCGTTCTTTTACCCAAATCCATTGTGCAGTCCATGTTTTTGCTTGTACGGGGATGAAAAGGGAAAGGTTGATAGTGGCTATTAACATTAGCCAGATAAATCGTTTCATATACTTTTACCAATAAATTACTAATACAAGTAATAAGGTAATTTTTTAGAAAATTGATACCCTAATTATATCCACTTATAACATTTACGAATTTATTTTTGCTGAACCATGTTTGTTTAACTCACTGTAGATGAATCTTTTCGTCATTAAAAAGTTTGTAGTCATATAGTGAATGGTCAGGAAATATAGCCCCTGCTTGACTCAAGGTAAGTCCAAGGTGTTGTTTTAAAGCGGTAGATATCCAAGAAAACGTATTCGTCGTTGGAGCAAGGTCGCGCTTCTCGAATAGAGCGTCATCTGAAAGCCCAGGCCACGTTCCATGGACCGAGCCTCCTAAATGAGAGCCACCCGCAATAAACATACTGCTGGCTGTGCCATGATCTGTGCCGCCTGTTCCATTTTGTCGCACTGTTCTTCCAAACTCTGACGTGACTAAAACAAGGGTGTTTTTCCAGTCTTTGCCTAATTCTTTCTTTAGTTGCGCGATGCCGTCATCTAATTGCCCTAACTCCCGGGATAATCTGGCATTTTGGGCTTTATGGGTATCCCAGCCCCCCGACTCTATCATTACAAACTGAATGTTTGGTTTTGATTGCATTATGTCAGCACATTCACTGCATAATTTAGAAAAAGAGGCAGATGGGCGCTTCTTGCTATCACTCATTAAGGCACTTTTTATTTCTGTGCCAGAGGTCAGCGCTTTGGTCAGCTTTTCGTCATATTGATAAAGCGCAACGAGATCATCGGTTAAGCTGTCTATCGAATTGTCAAAATTGGATGGGTAAAAGTTGCGTCCTCGTGAAGAATCTCTAAATGCCAAAGGTGTTGACTTTGATATTGCAATGCCTTCAGTACCAAGAGTGTCCATAGCGCGACCAAGCCAACCAGATTGAAGGTTAGGAGCCCCTAAACCGCTTTCAAGATAATCTTGACCATCGAAGTGGGAGCGACCTTTATAGCCTGTAGAAGTTGCCACAATACACGATAGTTCTTTGCGCATGAATAAATCATGCACATTAATTAGCGACGGATGAAGTTTGTATTGATCATCTAATGAATAAGCGTTTTCAAGCCCAGTCACTAAATCTGGGCGAAGAGAGATGAGGTTCTTCTCAAAGGCTGGAATAATAGTATGTAGGCTGTCAACAGCGCCTCGTTGCAGTATCCATATCACACGCTTTAATGGTTTTGCCTTTTTTACTTCATTAACTGCGTACAATGTTGGAGAGTGAAGCATAATTGCACCGCTCGCTAAGAGCTTTAATAATGCACGTCTTTGCATAGCTATCTCCTCATAAACTCTGGGCTTAAAAATAAAAGAGCAAACGCACGGTCACGACTTTCTGCTCGAGACACTAGTTGTCTCGTGTGTTCAGATAGTGTTGAACCTAATAATTTGCTGGCCAGTTCAGGGATTTCAAACTGTCGGTTTATGCGCAAAGATGAGAGCCAATCTGCTCTTGCCATTAATCCATAGCCACTATTCCAGAAGTCCTCTGAGTCTTCATAACCAGCGGGACTACCTGCTTTGAAAGGTGCTTGGCCCATTTCAGCGAGACTACGGATTGCAAACCCTTCTTTAAGTGAAGTAAGGCCTATCCCTCTGCAAGTAGAGATCAGAAACTCTCTGGGAGTCTTGAATTTATCTAAGGTGTCTAACCAAGCGTGCGGATGAGTAACGAGTGCATGATAAATCGATTTGAGATCACCCTCTGTGTCTAACCAAGTTTGTTCTACATGTTTTAGTAACGCTGGTGAGGGGGTATCACTGACAACATGCTTAACTAACTTTCCGCTGATATGTTTAGCTGTTGCTGGTCGAGCTGCAATATACCTGAGCATGGCTTCACCTTGGTCTTCGTTTTCTTGAGCAAATAACCTGCCCAACAATGACTGTGAACCGGGTTCATGTCCGGCTTTTCTAAAGAAGAAAAGCCCAGCTTTTGTTTTTTCAGGGGCCTGAACACCCCACCCGGAAATACCATTTGCTAATGCGATAACATCGCTTTGGGTATATCCACCATTTACGCCTAAGGTATGCAATTCAAGTATTTCCCGTGCTAAGTTTTCGTTGAGCCCCTTTCCTTTTTTTCCCAAACGCGAGTTCTTGCCAAACGACTTTTCATTATTCAGGTATACGAGCATAACCGGATGGCGACAAACAGAAAGCAGCATGTCTGAAAAATTACCTAAGAGATTGGGAGCTATTGCCTCGCGTTCCAGTGTCGGTGAAAGCGCTGTCAGATATGCTCCCTGCGCAGTAACGCTAAAGTGATTTGAAAAGAAATCTAGCATTCTCCACATAAACGGCTGCGCGCTGCTAATTGCGTTATTGAGCGTCCCAATGGAGAGTCGCTTGTAGGTGGCTTGCCTAAACTTACGAGCCTCGTCTTTTGATTCTTCAGAGTTGTCTTTACGATATCGGTTAAGTGTCAAAGCAATTGATTGAGACGAATTCGTTTTATTTAAATGTATTGGTACTATTTGAGCGACAACATGTCCGACAGGGTCGTCAGCTGCTACTTTTAGTTCGAAAGGGGTAGCTCCTAGACCAAATCGATTCGTTGCTATTGCGGCCTTCATATTTTTACTCGTCATCACACGCGCTGGCTTATTGAATAAACAATACTACCGATAGGTAAGATCGCTAACTACATTCATTAAATTTACACACTATTTACATTGCTTTCAGGAGAAGATACAAGTCTATGGTGATACTTATTGATTATTTATGGCTGTATATGATTCCTTGGTTTTTGCTACGTGTCTAAATAAATACGATGACTTTTCTCTTCTATATGCTTGTATATACGATTTTTATTGTAATTTACAATCCAGCATTGAGGTGGCGTATGGTATTTGTATATTCTCCATTGAAATTATAAATCTTTAAGATTAAAAAAATTACGATCGAAATTGATTGTTAGTGATTTTTAATGATTGTGAGGGGTGATATTATAATTCACAATTCCTTAACATGATGTGTTGTTGGGGAAGTTGGGTTCCAAAAAAACATATTTATATTTGTTGTATTTATAGAGATTGCGTTCATGCACACCAACAAAATTAATGGCTCTCACCTAATTTTAAATAGCACGACGGCCTTTTTAATCGCCGTGAGCTCACCAACTATTATCGCTCAAGAAGTTAACGCTGCGATTAACAAGAGTATTTCTGATGACACCGAAGTAATTGAAGTAACTGGCGTGAGAGCTTCTCTTGAAAACGCGTTAAACGTGAAGAAAGAATCTTCCTCAATCGTCGATGCAATTTCTGCTACCGATATTGATGCGTTGCCCGCGCTTGACTTAGGTGAAGCACTGCAGGCTATACCGGGTATTCAACTAAACAGCGACGAAGAAGGGCGGCAAAGCACGATTAGCCTTCGAGGGCTTGGCAGTGGCTTTGTCAACACAACCGCATTCGGTCAAACATTTGCTACCCCTTCAGCAGCGAGCGAACTAAATGCTGTAGGGTCTCCTAATCCGTTTGCGGCATTTGAAGCTGGTGTATTTGATGGTGTAACGGTAATAAAAAGCCCTACAGCAGATCTACAAGAAGGGGGGATAGCGGGTGTTGTAGATATGCAACTCCAACAGGCGTTGTCTAAAAAAGATGGTAATTTCAATATTAGTGTTGGGGGGCGATACGAAGAGCTTACCGGAGAAATTGATGAAGAACTAAAGCTAGCAGGCGTTAAACATATCATTGATGACAAGTTAGCTGTTGCTTTTAAATTTGCTGGATCAGGTCAAACTTTTAGACGCGACACGTTTGATATTATTGACTATATAACAGTGGATACAGAAGAGGGCTTTGTTCGGGCAACCAATATAGACGAATATCGAGCACGGTGGGGCCTACCCGAGGATGCACAGCTAACTGCACCGGCGAGAGGGAGAAATGTCAGCGAGTTTAGTGAAGGAGATCGTCTTTCTTTCACTGGGAACATTGAATATAAGATAACGGACGACTTTAAAGTTGGAGCTCATGTTCTTTTTTCTGAGCGTAATCTTGATAACGGAACGAAGGAAGCAACGACTTTTAGCCCTGGATTCAATACCACACGACGAGACCGTGATAATTTTGACGGAAGAATCACTCTTGATTTGAACTCTGCACCGTTTGTATACGATAGAGTGTCAGATGATCCCGATTCTCCACTTGTTTATGCAGCTCCGAGATACAGCTTTGTGAACGGAAACTTGCAAACTGAAAACCGTAAAACTACGTTCAGGGAGAAGTCCGAAGGGCTTATCTTATACGCTGACTACATCACTGATGATTGGAGTTTCGACAGTAAAATTACGCATTCCGAAGCCACAAACCAATTTGCAAATGTGGGTATAAACTTTAATCATACTCAAGATTGGAGACGCCAATTTAATTTCACCGATGTAGAGGGCACTAGGAGAGATCTTATTACAGTGCCTACTGGGTTTGATGGGATTATTGACAGTGGTTACGGGAACTTGAACGATATCGTAGTACAAGGCGGCTTTGCGGTCCCTTATGTTTATAACGGATTGGTCTGGCAAGAACCTAATTTGAGTTCATCAACGGTAAGCTCTATTTCAGATGCAAACCAAGGAAGGCAACTGATTTTTGGCATAAACGGTCGTGTGCAGGACCTCGACCGAAAGGTTAGCAGTGTGGAGTTTAATAGCGCTCGCTTTCTTGACTTGGGTATAGGTGAAGTATTCAGGGCTGATGCAGTTAAATTTGGTGCTCGATTCTCACGTGAAAAGCTTAACAGCCTTGACCAACGGCAAGGTGCACCTGGTATTGATACAAGCAATATATCTGACGCATTTATAACTTCAAATGTCTTATCGGCGGTTCAGAACGAATATTTCAATGGCAACATTCCTGGAACATTTGATAATACTTCTGGATGGTTGACGATAGACAATGATCTTGCCATCGCCATTTTACAGCAGAATATTGCGCTCAATGCCTCCGAAATACCGACGGCTACATCGTTTAGTGTGGCTTCTCCTATTTTAGAGAGAAATAGAACGGGGTTTTGGGACACTCAAGATCGTAACTCGGGCTTGCCTACAAATATCGGGTTTAATTTTGGGGCTCAACAAGATATTACAGCATTTTACGTAATGTCAGATTTTTCCGGAGAATTCGGACCGGTACCCTATACTGGAAATATCGGTGTGCGTTATGTGGAAACCGACAACACCTTTGATGGTTTTGAGACACAAGTGGATGCTCAAGGACGCAATGGTATAGCGGTCTTAACTGAATTCAAAGATGATTATTCACATACGCTGCCAATGGCGAACATCGCTTTCGAGCTTTCAGACGATATTATTCTTAGAGCAGCATATTATGAAGGTATAGTTCGCCCAAACCTTCTTTCACAAAGGCCAACAGCTTCGCTTCGCGGGGGAAATAACTCGGTTAATTTGGATCTCCCAACAGCAACGGTAAGGCCTTACGACGCAACTAATTATGATGTGTCTCTAGAGTGGTATAACCGTGAAGGTAGCGCTGTTACTTTAGGATTTTTCAAAAAAGACATTACCAATTTGTTTGACGAGGAGGAAGGCTTCTGCCCGTCTTCTGGCACCAACCCAGTCATTGACCGACTATTGGGCCCAATTGAACGCGTTCCGGGAACAGGGGGCCGCGAGTTTGGCTGTATTCAGCTAACGCCGATTGTTGATGACGATGGTAATGAAAACCTACGTGAAGTAATTATTACTTCACCAATTAATACGACTGAAAAAATATCAGTCGAAGGTTTTGAACTCGCTATTCAACAAAACCTAGATTTTCTGCCTTTTCCATGGAGTGGATTTGGTGGCGTGTTCAACTATACAAACCTAAGACAGTCTGGCAGTGAGCTGGAGTTAACTCGTGTGTCGCCGGAGTCATTTAACGTAATAGGGTATTGGGAGCATAAAGGTATCAGCTTGCGGTTGGCATATAACTGGAGAGATGACCAAACTTTACGAGGTGCAAATTCCTTCTTGGGGACCAATGCCAGAACGCGGGAATCTACTGAGCGTCTTGATTTCGTAGGGTCGTATCAATTAAATGACCAGACCAAACTCTTCCTGAGAGCGTTTAACCTCACAGACGATGTTGGGGTGGAGTATTTGGGGTCCGACGAGCAAGCGTTAAGCCGATTGACATATAACGGCCGGATTTACCAGTTAGCGGTCAATTATCGATTCTAAACTATTGAGCAAATAGCCACCTACTTGTGGGTGGCTATTCTCTTGCTAACCAATTTCTCGATTAGTCTTAACCAATACTTATTAGTCATAACTGGTCATCTATTGCCATCAGTGTTAACGTTATGTGACATGAGCTGGCCTTAGAATGGAAAGACACCTAGTTACTTTTTATCGCAGTATGGGAGTCTTTAAGCGGCAGGATATGCAGTTACATAAACAAAATGCACCAGAATTTGAATTGACGTGCACATCGGACTATTTTCTTTCATTGTTCTTACCTGAAAGAGCGCGCATCTATGGCTATATATTTGCGCTTGTACAAAATCAATCCGTTGCTGATGACGTATTTCAAGATGTTTCCGTAGTACTTTGGAAAGAGATCAATTCATTCACTCCAGGAAGTAGCTTTACAAAATGGTCCAACGCAATTGTTTATAACTGCGTTCGAACGTATAGACAGAAAAATAAACGTTATTTGGTAGGCTTGGAAGATGAAACATTCGAACAACTGACAAGAATGTTTGATGATCAAGTTCAAACAGATAAAAAATGGTCGCTAGTTCAGTCCTGTCTATCTAGACTTACTGCTCACGCCTATCGTGTCTATCACGGCTTTTACATTGAGAACTTAAGCGCGGACGACATTGCAAAGCAGTCTGGTCGTTCGATATATGGCGTACGTAAATCTCTAATGTTACTTAGAAAGACATTGTTTGAATGTGTTGAGAAGAAAAGCGTTGAGGCCGATAGTTGAAAAGAACTAAACACTTTTCGGAACTCGTAGACCTTGCGGAGCAAGTAATCAATGGGGAAGCCTCTGATTCTTCACTAGAGCGCCTAAATGCGTTATTGCATGATAATGTTGACGCTCAGCGCTTTTATTTAGACTACATGCAGCTCCATACTGCACTCAAAACTGAGTCAAACCCTAGTGTAGAAGTTGTGAGAAGACGTGCTGTTTTCGATGAGGTTGTTGTGAGACCTCTACATTCCACGAATGAACAGCATCATTTTGAAAATACAGAAAAAAACAAATTCGATCTTCAGCAACGTGGCTCGAATTTAACGACGAACTCTTTTTGTTATCTATTAGCAGGCGCCCTTATTTTATTATGTATGTTAGTGGGGGGCTGGCTCTTCAACATTGTCTCAACAAGTGAATTAGTTATTGCTAAAGTTTTAAAGGGAGAGCTTGTAACTGAGGACTCTTCTAGAGAAAGTTTCAACTATTTGACACCAGGCTCATACAAAAGTCTTTCCCCGCTAAAGATAGAACTAGACTCAGGCGTTGTTTTGTCTTTCGACGCTGATTCAAGCTTTAAAGTTTTTAATGCTAGAGAAATAAAGCTAACTCAAGGATCTATTGAGGTACATCCAAGCACAAACGTTAATTTACAGATACATTCAGACGCTTTTGAAATTAATACATTCGGTGGGAGTCTAGTTCTAGACTTGATAGAAAATAAAGCGTTCATTAAAGCAAGCAAGGAAGTCAGGCTTTCTCCATCCATTTGGAAACCTCGTCATCTTTGGACATTCGATGAACGAGGAGCTACGGCATTTGACAGTGCAGGTTCTGCAACGGGCGCGTTAGGAAAAGGTATAACGAGAGTGGATGGAATAGTAGGGAAAGGAGCTCTACACTTTGACAATAGCTCGTATGCTAGGGTAGACGTAGGAAGCGGAGGTGGAATAGCGCCAGCTACGGGCACATTTTCTGTGAGTGAGGGAATAACAATTGAGGCGTTAATAATACCGGGTTATACAGGAAAAGCTCCTGACGAAGGGCGCTTTGGTGAAATTGATGAAATATTCCGAAAAGACCAGAGCGATAAAGAGCACAGAATTTTGCTCAGTTTCCAAAACGATCGAGGTAAGTCAATACTTCGCCCTGCTGGAGATTACAAAGAGTCATTGAGTTTTGGTCTGTATATTGTAGGTCAAGGGTACCATGAGCTTAAGCTTCCTTTGGACGGGAAATCTGGTAGGCCAATACTGAAAGCACTTAAAGATGGTGAGCCCCACCACATAGCAGCAACTTACAGTGTGAAAACTGGCCTTAAAGCTATTTTTATAGATGGTCAAATGTTAGCGAGCTATCAATATCCGGCGGGTTCAAAAGTTTTAAGTGGCGGGACTGGCGGAGCGAATATAGGAAACTCTCCAAATACATTAGAAAGCGATTCAGAAGCATATGCCGGAGTGATTGACGAAGTGGCATTTTACGATTTTGCTTTAACATCTTATACAATCAGAAATCACTTTGAAAATACAAAGAGTGGTCTTAGGTATTTCGGCTCTCGTCCCTTCAAAAAAGAGTTACCTTCTTCTTTATACCTTCAATTGCCTCCGTTGCAATGGATAGAAATTGACATGGATACCGGTCAGCCAATTTCCATATCAAAGCCTCAATAAATAAAAAACTAAGCTACGTTACAAATCTACTCTCTATTACTGAACACAAAACGGTAAGCAGTTGGTGTAAGGAATGTTCATTAGCATCGTAGATTTCCCATCGCTTTAAAGACAAAAAATTGGCAAGTTAAATGGGGTGAATGGGTTTTGTTTTCGAGTAAGGCATCACCATAGTAATCACGCTTCCCTAAAAAAACCACTTTCAAATTACTACGGCAACATACCCTATATTATCTTGTTAAACTTCCCGCAGCTTTGCTGCGGCGGCCGCGCGCTCCGCGCAGTTGTGCAGGTAGAACATGAGAAATTGGTGAGTGAGTAGGGGAGGTGAGTCTTTTTGTTGTGGGTGAGTCGTCCTCGTTTGTGCTTTAGTCAATGAGTCCGGGTAGGGTTCTTAAGCTGGGTAGGTGAGAAAAGGGTTTATTGGTTTAGGGTGTTTTAGGGTATGTTGCCGTAGTGGTCACCCTTATCCAGTTATCAACAAGGCTGTGGATGGTTTATTAGTTGGGTTTGCTGGTGTTTGATGAGTTATTCACTTTTTCAAAGTTAGTAGGGCGCCTGGTTACGCGCCCCCTTTATAACGCACTTTGTGTTGAATAGAACGGGTTGATTCTCAATAAGTCGGGTTTTGTTTGGACCTGTGTTCAATTTCTTTACACTTATCAATGCCAATTTTTATTAAGTGTAAATGTGGCTGACACTTTCTTTGTGTTTAGTGGGCAAATCATTGCAAATGCATTGGCACAGCTTGTGCAGAATGCTCACTTATTACTACGCTAACTTTGTAACGAGAGAATAATTATGCTATCCAATTATAGAAAAGCTGATAACGCTTTTCAGCGTTATCAGCTTAAAAACATGCGTAAAGAATGTCACGCTGCAGCTGAGAGCTTTTTAATACTAGTGACGCTTCCAGCGATTTTAGTGTTTGCTTGTTATGTTGCTTTAAGTGCCGCGGTTAATCACGAATTTTTACTAAGCTACAGCGTTGCATCGTTGACACTTACTGCGTGTTGGATTGCGAGAAAGCATTTCAGAAACGAACCGTTAAAATTACGAGAGGCCTTGCGAATTGTATTGCGTTTAGTCAAGAAAGTGTTTTAGCATACAATTTTTGGTATATCGCTCCACCTTGTTGTTGCACGCTTTGATAGATACTCTCTACGCATCGCATGCTTCTTACTGAAGCCCTTAGATGCTATTTGCATGCTACTTTTGCCGTAGCGACCGTTAATTGCATCAACAACATGCATCAGCCCGGCATTATCTTGAGAGGGTTCAAACAAGTCTCCTTGATAATGAGTTTGCGGCCTTATATCCAATAACCCTACACCGCATTTGTAAAAGCACACTCCTGGTTTGAATATTTTATCAATCAACGCTTTTATCGCGTTAGATGCAACACGCGTATCAAGTGTCGGTACCGCGAACTGGTGATACGCTGATTTCCGGTAAAACGCGGTATCATCATGCGGTGAGTTTGAAGCAAAGACGGTCATCGCACCGGCTATACTATTTTGCTTTCGTAATTTAACCATTGCCGCTTCACAATTGCCTACAATGTAACTCATTGCTGCTGGTCACGCGCTCCCCAAATGTTCTGGTGCTGTATATTTGCTGCTTGTCTGGCCTTACATCGTCCCACGCTATTCGAACTTTACCATTAAGCTCTCTGATAGTATTTTCCATCAGAATAGAAAACTGTTTGCGCATATACGTCGACGATTTTTTAGAGAGTTCATAAACACTGTGGATACCCGTAAACCCAACTTATTTAGCTGAAAAATCACTTCAAAAACGCTAGTTTCGCTATTGTTACAGTTAAGGTAATTTACCCTTATGATAAACGTTGACCAATACCCAGTTTTAAAGTCTCTCTTATGGGATATGCAAAATGTTTCTGAATTATCAGAGGCTGATGCATACCTGTATTACGAGAGCAGGTGGCGATTTGTTGATGAAGCTGAAATGTCCCAAGCTGAGCATGCACTTTTACAGAAACTGATTAAGATAGAAGGAAAGGGCGTATTTATGCCCAATGGATAAGTGATGATGTATAGAAGAGCACGGCATAACGCGATTCATAAGACATTGAATTTGTTTGTCCTTCTATCGAATCATACCGAGCGGTTCGCTCTGCGGTATCTTCATCTAGCTTTGGTAAACTGGTCAACGGTGAACTGGAGTTAATTAGAGAAATACGTGCAGACCGATACGGTGTTAGAACCGCGACAAAGGTCGACGATATACCAATAAAGCTAGAATTTATTTCTTTTAGTGATTACCGATTGAGTATGGCAGAAACCACCAGCTTACCCGTGCCGTCACTAGACCAAGACAGCTGTTATATTACTAAACTTCTCGCGCTGGCTGACAGGTATGCTTTTCCTGACAAAAAAGATTTCATCGACTTACTGACCATGCGAAGAAAGTGGAGAGTACCAAGCCAAAAAGCATGGGCTGTGGTAAAACGGCATAATGGTGAAGCCCCTTTCAAAACTCTTCACAAACAATTGAACATGTTCTTAGCTAACCCCGAGCCAATATTATCTGCTGCAGCGAAGTTAGATATAACTGACGCAGCAACGCTAGAAAATCTGCACCAGGGTGCAAGTGGGTGGTTGAAATTACATTTATGCAAATAATGTGAAAAGGCTTTACTAAGATTAAAGGTCGCACCATACCCTCATAAATTTGGCAACATCTATACTCATTTAATTAGAGCCTTCGCTATGTGACAAACAACAATTACTGGAGGGTTCGAGCTATGAGTGGTAATTACATTGAAGGTAACTACGTGTTTTGTCGCTTCAGACGCAAGAAAAACAGTACAGAGATGTTAGATGCTCATGATTATGGGTATAAAGCATGGCGTATCCCTATAAAGCGTAAGGGCTAGTAGGGTATCGCATTAGTGGGGGCCGGATAGCCCGCATTTTTATATTCTCACTTTGGACAACACGCCTTCAGCTATCAGATCCCCAGTCTCTTTGTCGAAGTCTTCAGAAGCATCAGCAAAGGTTTTACTCAAAGCAGTTTCAACTTCTTCGTTAATTGATTCAATGTAACCCAATGCCAGCTCATCATTTAAGAACGTCTTAGCTGCATGTGATTTCCAATGTCTCATTTGGATGTCAGCCCAGATGTAATGATTATTTTTAGACATTACCTTCATGGCCATCCGCAGTTCCTTGCGTCTGAATTGATTTCTGAATGGATGCGCTGAAATTACGTCGTAAAGCGGCGTAAGCCAATGGCCAGTATGGTCAAGGTAAACACTGAAGTTCTTTGCATGGCCATCAATGCCCATCAACAGCCAAAATACGTATTGCGCAAGAAAGAACTGATACATGTCATTTTCGCTATCAGTACTAAAGCGAAGTAGATTGGCTATCTCACTCGCACCCGGCCCCCCATTTGCTTCATACTTTGACTGGCCAGCTCTACCAAGTGCTTGGCACATGTCTTCTTGAGTAAGTCGATATATTAGGCCGTCTTCACCTTGTTGCCTATCAAACCGTTCAACCACCAGCGCTTTTTGGTCACCGAAAGTGCTTATATCTGCTTGAGCAACGTTGAATCCCAGGTAACGCATAAATCTCAGGCAGAACCATTCATTATCTACACTGTTTGTTAGCTTTAGCCCGTTTTCTAAATCATGTATTGGCAGTTTGAATATATGGGTTGTTGGAGTGGTACCTAGAGGGCGATGCCATTTTCCTTCATGAAGTGTCAGCGCGGTTTTCTCTTGTGCACCTGCAAGGGATATTCTGAATACGTCATCATCATCCATACCCAGTGTTTTACGTCTTACTGTATTCCTAAGGTGCGCTTCGATATCGGCATGACTCATTGCCTCAAGCTTCAATTCGTCTATCCCATCGACGGGTTCCGGTGTCAAAGAAAGAGAGCCAACGCAATCACGGCCAATCTCACTCAACAAATCCATTGTGTCTGTAGAGTAGGCGCCAACACGGTCAACAATTAACTTACGAATCTCTATGTCGTCCGGCAGTAGGTTGTCGAAGTAAAAGCGCACCAGGTCACCGGTGTGTCTCTTTTTGGTAAGCGGCATCGATAGACTAATTGGGTGTGCGTATTCTGCGGATAGCCACTCATCGTCGTAAGTAAATGCATGCGTGGCACCAGAGCGCTCGAATGTACCTACGTGCCGGCCATTGATGCCCACTGAGAGATTGTTAGTTTTTCTCCTCTTAGCCATAACTATTCCTTAGCTTTATTCTTACTAACAACCACCGGCGTTCTCATTGGCTTACTGACAAACTTACCTGATTCCACTCTTCTTAATGGGCTTTTACCGTCTATTGGCGCGTTCTTGGGAATACGCTGTCCACCAGCTACTGGTGCTGTCCCATCTGTTTTATGAGTGTTTTGGTTTGTCATATCGACATTGATATTGAGAACGTTTAGAACCATCAGCACAGTACCAAATGACACGCTGGTGGGGTCATTCTCTAATCTCGATACAAAGCGCTGGTCTTTACCAATTTTAGTGGCCAAGTCTGTTTGAGACCACCCTAGCGCCTTGCGTGTAGATGCTATGTAGTGACCTACGTCTTTTGGGGTCTTAATTCTCATTGTTAACTCAATATATTCCATAAGAAGTATATTTATAAATATACCTTATATTGCATATTTTTCAATATTCTCTAAAAGGAATATTGCTTTTTTATTCCATATAAAGAATATTTGAGAACGCGGCAAGAAAGAAAGGGCGTTACCTCCACACCGTTATTAAGCGGTTCTGGAGGTAAACAAAGTGAAACGTTGTGATACAACTGAGAGGCAAGGGGGAATATAGCACCTGTTATCGGAGGTGCTTAAGGCCGGGTTTAGGAATTTGATACTGCTATAAGTTCATTTCTAATCGCGATAAGCAGTTCTTCAGCCTGAATGTTTTGACCTGCGATAATACCCACCAACGTTAACAAATCATCATTGGGCTCGCCACTGCGTACTGAATCGATTACTGCTCTAGCGGCCGCTGGTGGAATTTGCTTACGCGCTTCATTAAGTTGGCTTACCAATTGGTTAACTTGATTAAGTTGCATTGACATAGACCAAAACGTTGGCTTACTGCAACTGTCTGTTATACTTTTTGTAAGTACTAGCTGGCTCGTTCTTACTAATCGTGGCATTTAGGCTTTAAGGTGGTGGCATTAATGGGTATATCAGTAAACCTAGATTATTTTTGGTGGTTGTTGGCTGCTTTGAGCATAACAGCGGCTGTAATTTTCTCGCTGATTTTTTGTAATAGAAAGGCTCTACAGAGATTAGGGCAACGGTTCTTAGAAGATTAACTCAACAAACGGCTCCTAACTTGGAGCCGTTTTTGTATCAACAATTCCCTCAAATTTGCCAAATTTTGTAGGTGCGCAACGCTATCTCCATCATCAATTATGGAGATTGGGAAATGAAAACAGATTATTGTCTGATGTCGGAATACAGAGACATGGTTGAAAAGGTATCGGCAGTTTATGGGGAGAAGTCCAAAGCTTGTATTAACAACTACATTGATTCTACGCTGATAGAGGAGGTTAGGAAGTGGAAGGTGATATCTGCGTTGTTTCTTTTCTTTGGTATTTTGTTACTTCCTATTCTGTTAGGTCTCCCCTTAATTTTGGGCGGTATAACTCTTTACATTCTGATACCAAAGAAAATGGAGAGTCTGATCGAGCAGTACAGAGTCTTGGTGAAAAACGACAACACCCTAAAATGATCAATAACGCTACCGTTTACTAAACTTCTCTATCTGAAGTCTTGAATCGTTTTGGATCCACTTTAGTTTCTAAAGAGCTAGCCTTACTTGCTTCAGAGATAAGGCTAGCTTTGGAGTGAATTTTGAGAGTAATCACCGAAATCATTCTTCCTCAAGATTAAAACTATCCATAAGGGAATCCAGAGAAATGAAAAGGTCAGCCCCAAAATAAAAGTGTCGTTTAAATGACTTTTTGGCTGAGCAACTGACGGTCTACCGCTATCGCTACTAGACCATCAATCATTATTTAGGTGCTACTTACTATTTTTTAGCACTCTTTCAATGCTTATGAATAATACCAGAAATTAGACCCACCAATCGTAGCTCTTCTATATTAGAAAATTTTTTCTATCGTCACTCCTCTACTCCCCCCGTTACTGGACGTCCGGGAACGCTTGTTTGTGTGCAGTGTTTTATGAATATCGCAGAAATTTAGAATGAAATAATGTGGGTTATTATCCGGTACGTAATTCATTACATTAGCCTGAGTATTTTGAAGCGAAGTGGATTAAAGCAAAACATTGAATACTGCTCTAGAACTACTACAAGAACCCTGATCTTCACTAAATATTTGGCATTTTGCTCCATACGACAATATTTTTGCCGTATGGGGTTCTAATGGAGAGCTTCAGTATTAGATGAGCCTGCAAATACCCCATATGACATTTTTTTGGACATCTGGGGGCTTTGTCTGCTCAGAAAGGCATGAGCGGGAAAAGCGAGTCCCCATATGTATTTTTTTTGCTTTTTGGGGGATTTCCCTCAAATTTTGAGATTTAAAATGCTCAGTTACTATCAAGTATCAAAATAGGAGTATTTTATGAAACAGAATTCAAAGAATGTTATTCCACATGAACCTACTAAGCTTGCTCTTTCAAAAGGAGAAGTTGAGCTTTTAGAAACTGCTTTCAAAAAGTTGAGGAGGAATAGACATCTCACTCCCGTACAAAGAAAAATGAAGTCCCTCAGAATAGGTGCAAACGCGAGGAGAATATATCAGCAAGTTTTGATAGCGAATGGTGTCAGGTTTAAAGTCTAGAATAAGGCATTCTGGTTATCGAGATAAGTCACATAACTTATCGATAATCATTATTGTGATAATATTTACCGTCATAGCTTTCACTGGCTTAACTTAGTTTTGCCTTAATTTCTTGCTGGAAACCAGTCATGCAGTAGATTACGAAAAAGTACAAGGAACGCTGGCAGGGTATAAAATTGCAAGCGGCCTAATGACACTATTCTGGGGCAACTTATATAACTCGCAAGTTCAAAAGTAGCAGCTCATATACTTTATTCTTTGATATGCCAGCGTTGGTATTTCTACTTTTTGGGGCTAGGCAATTCGTTGTCTGGCTTACGCAGTATATTGCTGAAAAAGTAATCCCCGATGATTGAAAGGCCTGTTCAAAATGAACCAGTTTGATTACGAGCAAACAAGGTTATAAGTAACCTTTCCCCTGAACTAGCACCACTCTTTCGATGAGATTTTTCATGTTATGCTGCCTGTTTAGCATACTCAAAAGACAGCAGGTAATTCAGAGAGCTATGTGGCCGAACCTGGTTTTAATGCTCACTCCATAGCTCTACTTCTTATATTGCCTCGTCCATTGTTTTAAACCAATTCTGATTCAGATATTCGTTTCTGAGCTTACCATTAAGGCTTTCCACGAAGGAATTTTGGGTCGGTTTACCAGGCTTGATAAAGCCAAGTTCAACACCCGTTTCCTTGCTCCATAAGAACATCGCCTTACTGGTAAATTCTGTTCCGTTGTCGCAAATAACCTTTGCTGGTTTTCCCCGTTGCTCAATGAGCTGACTCAGGAAGCGTGCACCTGACGACCGCTGAAGGAGACAGAAACTAGTTGGCCGACCGTTTGGCGAGAGTAATCGTCTAACACGTTCAGTACCCTTAAGCGCCTGCCGTTGCTAAGTTTTCAGATACGAAATCCATAGACCAGCGTTGCTCTGGTGCTTTTGGTATCTCAAACGGTTATCTTGGTTGAGTCAGCTTCTTGCGTTTCCTTGTCCTTATCTGTAACGCCTCTTCGGTATAACGCCGGTAGGTATGCTTGCAGTTCACAACAAGCCCTTCGCCTTTGAGTAAGCCATGCAGCATCAAATAACCATACTGAGCACGCTGTGATGCTAATTCTTTCAACCGTGCGCGCTAAGCGCTATTAGGTTTTGTCTTATGGCAATATCTGAATGCGGTTTGGCTTGACACCAGCAAGCTTGCAGGCAACCCGTTCTCTAAGCTTACACGTATCAATAAGGTGACGGGTGACAGGCTTTCTTGCTGCTGGCGTTGCCACTTTTTTGGAAGCACATCCTTCATCGCTTATACTCTAATAGCCTGTCAGCCAAAATCTTTTTCAGCTTGTTGTTCTCAGACTCAAGCTCTTTTAAGCGCTTGGCTTCGTTGACCTCCTGGCCCACATACTTGCTGTGCCAATCATAAAAAGTCCCTGACGAAATACCCATCTCACGGAAGATATCGCCCATCTTTGCGCCAGCTTCATGCTGCTTGACGGCCTTGGAAATTTGTTTTTCACTGTAGCGCTTTTCATTTTGAGGTCTGCATTGTCTCCAGTTTATTGGAAATCTCATCAATATCATGGTGCTATTTTTTTGGGGGGAAGGTCATTAATATTCAAAATTTAATTGCTTCGTATGGCTCTTTTTTTGCCATTTGGGGGACGGCCGCATCGCCTCTTTAATACTGCCCAAGCTTACGGGGGCGCCAAAAGTATTTTTTTTGCCATTTGGGGTTTTGATAAAATGTTGGAGGACCTTCTAGATTACTAGGAGGTACGATTTTTAGTATTAACAGTATTTATTTAGCAGCGCATGAACGCTGTAATAACAAAAAGTGATATGACAATAGAGTAAGATCACACGCGGAAAACACGGCAAGAATTTGATGCGTTTATTATTTAATATTTCGCTTATAGAGATTCATTCGTCGATTAATCAAAACCCAACCATCCCCTACATTTTCTTTAATTTTCACGTGCCGAGGCGCAATAAAACTACTAAGGTGGGTATGGTATTTGGGGCGAGAGAAAAAGACATAAGGTAAACTCGCAGCATATCCCTTTGCTTTTTCTGCATCCTCTAATCGAATGGATGATTCAGGCCGCAGCTTTATCCGGCGTTTAACCGCAAATTCTGCGTTTTGATGTGCATCTAGTAACGACTTGTCGTGTTCAAGCTTCTCTAGCCAACTTTGACGAGAATAAGACAAGGGAACGGTGTGAACCCCTTTATCTATTTTCTGTTTCAACTCTTCGAGCGTATAAGCTTTATGAAGTGGGCGTGAAACCCAATTGAAATTTACGCGGTGAACATCTTCTTTAAATGCATAGATGGTGCGATAAGCCGACGTTGTGATTAAATAATTGAATCGGTCATGCACGTTCTGCCACTTTTCGTAGGCATCATCACTGCTTTTTACTACTGCCGCTCTAAATGCTTTCTTCTCATTATTGATCTTTTCAATGCAAGCAATAATCTCTCGTTTGTTTTTGATTGCTACTACGAAGCCAGGGTGTTTTTGTACGAACCGGCGTGACTTTTGTGGCGTTTCATCGAATACGTACATGTCCTTATAAGCATCAATAATTTTTAAAATCGCTTCTTGGCCAGTAAACATATCAACATTAATGCTTGAGTAGCCGTGCTCAATAAGTTCCTCTTCTTGTTCTTTAAGTACAGGCTCAATGGCGTAGTAATATGTTGAAGCCGGGCAGGCGCTATCGAGGAGCAGTTCTTCTAGCTCTTTCAGAAACGCTTCAATATTACTCATGTGGAATTGTAGAAACATTTATTAACCATAGTGCTGTTTACTTATACAGCAATTTTAAGCCTATTTACCCACCAGCTCAAATCTATTCCGGTTTATGGGGTAGTGGCAGTGTGTTATAAGGATGGCTGAATTGTAATATTAAATAATAGGTAAATTAGGAACATGGATGTACTCAAGCTTTTAGAGCTAGACCCAGTAGATGTGAAAGGCCACTTAGCCGTATGGAACGGAATTGAAAACCCATTAGAAACATTTTTCGACGGGCGATTTGAGCAATGGCAGCAAGCTCAAACTAAGCGCAATTTCGGTCGAAACTATATCGTTTCGCTTATCAAGTTGCCCGGGGTTTGCCAGTGGCTATTTGTCGGCGTTTATCTATCAAAAGGCATTTCATCGTCGAGCAGTGATGGAAAATGTCATTACTATGACACTGAGCTTACTAACATAGGCGAGAGCCTTATCGGGAGGCTGGTAGTTCACTTTAAACGTACAGGGCGTAATTCGTATCCCACCGGTGAAACCCTTTCTGGTAGAGCAACGATTCACTCTATTCTACCAGAGCCAATGGCATTCCAAGATTTCTCCGACTTCAAGCATGTGTGCCTATCCCGAAGTGAACTAGAAATGCTATATCGACACCAATACCCCTCATGGAAGACTGCGCTTTCATCTGTGTCTGGCGTCTATCTAATTAGTGATAGATTAACAGGAAAGCAATATGTGGGTAGTGCCTATGGGGCTGGTGGTTTTTGGAATCGCTGGTCAGCCTATGCCAATGGCCACCATGGAGGCAACAAGCTCTTGCGGTTACTATTCAATGAAACTGGAGAAGGGGGCTTTAGCCAGTTTCAATACTCTATCCTTGAAGTCTGCGACATTGATCTGTCTAGAGAGTCAGTGATTGAAATAGAGAATAGATGGAAAAGAAAATTACTTTCTAAAGAGTTTGGTTGGAACGATAATTAAACTTTTCAATATTATGTATTCTGTATTAATTTAATATTTCACGCATGATAAGTGTAATTATCATGCGTGAATGAAAGGCGCTGGTATTTAACTAAAGTAGCTCATATATAATCTGATTGTCAGCAAAAGACAAGGAGCGGACGTCGAACGCATAGAACATTCGAAAAATTCGTGACAGTTATTTTGTCAACTGGTTTGTCTTGTCATGAAGCTATATTTCGTAACCCACAAACTTGGATTCAACGTGAATACCTTTCCAGCCATTACGCATTAAGTTCTGCAAGGTACTAATAATAAGCGATATTCCAAAATTGATAATGTCGTAGATGTCATCATTGGAGTCACAATCAATGATGTGAGAAACATTATACCCTCCATGGACAAAAGAGCTTCGTAAATCATTTAACTCTCGAAGTTTCCTTTTTAGACTCTTCTGTTGGCGCTCTTCTATGTTTAGTAAAAAATTAACTTTCTCACTGATATCAGTAAAACCTCGACCTGCGTTTGTACCGAAAATAGCCTCTAGCGCATGAAAAATCCAAGTTACTGTAATTATGTCATAGTCACTCATACGTGCAATATGCAAAAGTGAAAATATCGCTTTTTCGATAGAGTTTGAGGCAACGATCTTAGTTTCAATTCCTAACGAGCGATACCAGTCAAAGCTAGTTTTAATACTTACGAAATCAACAAAAGGTACTTGCCTAGTAAATACGTTTTCCAATGCGCACTCAAATGTAAAGCTTGAAAGTTTCATTGGTCTGTAATCATCATCCCTTTCAAGTTTCGCATTAAAAAAATTAATTATCCCAGGTGCTGCCAAATTACAAATGATAAATAGATCTAATAAATATCGGCGGAGGTATGCTTGAATCTTACCAGCATCAACATCAGAACTAAGAGATAAATTTATTGGGATAGTTATCTCTTTAAGAGGGGAAATTTTTTTATATAACGTATCACCTACTACAATATGATAAGGACCATTGGTGTCCTCACTTTGGATAAATATTTCTTCAAGTTGAGTCCAGTCCATTGATATGTTGAAGGTGATACCTTCCCAGACGAATTGATCATTTCGGTAAACTTCACAAAGCTCTCTGATAGCTGCGAGATGTTTAGAATAAGTATCACCTTCGACTTCATTGTGCCTTGGAGACCAATCTATCAATAAACTACTACTATATTCCACTATACTTCCTTTACTTCATAACAGCTTATTATTGATATTTTATAGTAACACTCATTTCTAACGAAAAACCAGATTCTGTCTTTAAGATAAAATATATATGATGTTTTCTTTACGTAGATAACGGTCTACCAAAGTTAGTTCCGTTCTGTTATCTAAAATCTCAGATTAAGTCGGGATTAACCCAATTTAGCTTTTGAAAACTTTTTTTAAAATAAAAACATTACCAATAGACATTAGCTTTCTATCCCAAACTTTTACATCAATGTCACCATTATAACGAATAAAGTGAGGCTTATATCTGACCTGTACTATCATTGAATTTCGAAAACTATCACGAATTGATTCTACTTTTTTCATAAATAGACGGTCTCGGTCTTCCACCCTATTCTTATCGCATGTCACATTTATTGCGACCATTGGTATAAACTTGTTATTTGCAAGAATGTTATTTATCGTTTCTTCTGGTGAATTGAATAGCAGTGTCTCCAACTCTATATCCATCAGTTGCTCCGTTGCTTTGTCTAACGCCTTTTCAATTCTATTATTGTTGGTTGCGCTGCTTCTGACTGCCTTGCACTCAATAAAAGTGGCGTGTCTCTTACTGAATAAACCTATATCAATGCGCCCCTTTGACCCTTTTTCATATCTTGTTGCTGTCATTTCGGATACTGGCCAAAAGACAGCTTTGTCATTTCGGTGTAGATTGTAGGCTGCTTGCATGATGAGTGGCGTTAGGGACACTTCTTTGGCAGCTGTCGGTAAGCACAGTTCTGGCACGAAGGGAACAGATTCTCTGTATTCGCAAATTTGTCGGCATACTTCATCCATTAGGTCACGTAGTGAAGCTAGCATGTTATTGGGTGCGAATATTCTCCAATAGTTTTCTTCAATCAACACTTGCACTCCTTGCTATGGATTTTACTACGATATTATATAAATCAGACTGGTTAAGCGCTTCTTGTCGAGGGTTGCCGGTGCGCTTCTTTGTTTGCTTTGCTGCTCTCCAGCCTTCATCGAAAGCCAGTTCGATAATTAACGATAAGCGCTCTCTGTCGTAGTTTTTCAGTCTTTTGGTAAAGCTGTCGAGCATCAACTCGGTGCTATCAAAGTTTCCTTCGCCTAACCGCTGCTTAGCCAGGTCCACATCGTGTTCATATTCGCGATAGTCCGGTGACAATAAAAAGTCTATCGCCTCTTCCAATGTGTCGGCGCCCACCTGCGCTTTAAACTTATCAAGCATATTAAGAGAATGTGATTTTAATTGAAGATTTTTTATTCCTCTTTTTTCTCTGTGTTTGTGCGCTCTAAATCTATTTTGAAGCTTTTTAATGGCATCTTGAGTAATTATTTCTCTAAGGCAATCATAAGTCTTTTTAGGCTCTAAAAAATCAATATCTTCATCGTTTATAATTTCTTTTTCGTCACTTATAAAATCGTCGCTTTTTAAAGATGAAATGAATTTATCAAAATTCTTTTCTATATATTCCTGCCAAGTTTTATCGTTGCTCACTACCCTGCCCTGCGCTTTCGTTACTTATAACGCTTTTATATCACGACTATAACCACCCTACTACTGCTATTCTATGCAAGCGTTATATGTAACGCTTTATTTGTTCTTCGTGCTGTGCTATTTTATTATTATAGATAATTAGCATTATATGTATTAATAACATGGCAAATGAGATTGCATTAGCTCAAAGCGACTTTTCACTGAATGAAGAACATCGAGCGCTGGTGGTTCAAAATCTCACTGAACTGAAAGAATCGGTGTGGGAAACGATGTCGTTGAATACGCGTAAGGCATATCAATCTGATTTCAATCAATACCTCAAGTTTTGTCGTGCACATGCATTGCCGGCACTGGCAAGTGATTGGAAAATTACTAAGATTGCATGCCAGGCGTTCTTCGATGAACTTATGGCGTCTGAGCTTAAACATCACACCATCAAACGAAAGCTCGCGTCGGTGCGCTTTTTCATTGGCGTAAGCGAGTTACCCGACCCATGGAAGCACTCCAAGCTTTTCAGTCGTTATGTGAATGGGAGGCTTAAAGAAAAACCAGCGGCGCAAAAGCAAGCAAAGCCATTAAAGTTAAATGATGTGCGCGTAGCAAATCGCGTGTTAAATGTGGACTCGTTATTGGGCCTACGCGATGCGGTGCTGGTTAATGTTGCACTCGATACACTTTTTCGCGCATCCAATATTTTGGCCATCACAGTCAGCCATATCGATTGGCAGGCAAAGACAATTTTTGCTCCACGCTCCAAAACGGATCAATCAGGTGAAGGCCACTACGGGTATCTATCTGACGAGACCGCAGCGTTGCTTACAAGGTGGCTAGATAAAGCCAAAATTACTGATGGTTTTGTATTTCGCAAGCTCTCTCCCAAGCAAACAGTTCAGAAAGAGCCTATGCAATACCAAGCATTATTGAAAAGGTATGAGGCAATAGGTATAGCCATAAACACCGAAGGTAAATTTACCTGCCACAGCACGCGCACTGGTGGTGTTCTTACACTCATGGAAGCTGATGTACCTATGGCGGAAATTGTGCTTTCAGGGAATTGGAAAAGTGAAGCTATGGCCATCCGCTACGCTAATCAATATCAGGCGGGTAAAACTGGTATGGCGAAAGTGAGATAAAGAGAATCAATAAGTTTGTGAAGTAACTCCATCCGTTTCCATAATTTATTGCCCTTTACAATTAAAATGATGGAAACGTCACTTTGCTCAATCAACGAAGTCTTTGAGCATTGATTAAATACGAGCCTAACCTTAGAAAACATCAAGCACATAGCGACCCCACCTGACTGAAATTGATTAATATTAAATTATACTTAAGTCTAAGTTAGTTTAACTGGTTGACTCATAACACACTGTTTTAATAGCAATAAAAATAATCACAAAGATACTTATATAAGTTAATTTAAATAAAGATATAAACTAACAACTCATTTATATTCAATATTAGACTAATGAATAGTCAATTTTTTTGATAAAAAATGATGACAAATGACTTGTTTTGATTGTTTCATGTGGTTACTATGGTTTCACAAATCTTTAACAAGGTTTTTAAGAGAGACACACCTAAATCACACAACGAAGAGAATGGGTCGATGCAGAACACAAGATCAAACATAAATAGAAAGCTGTTAGGGAATACGGCGGCACTATTATTAACCATTAGCTCTCCCACACTACTTGCTCAGGAAGTTAATACCGCAGTAAATAACGCTCAACAGAAAGTAGATAATAAATCCCAAGACGAAGACGTTGAGGTCATTGAAGTTTCTGGTGTTAGAGCTTCTCTGGAAAATGCGCTTAATACCAAACGTAATGCCGCATCTATCGTAGATGCCATCTCTGCTACTGATATCGACGCACTTCCAGCGCTCGATTTTGGTGAGGCACTTCAAGCAATCCCGGGCGTACAACTTAATTCAGATGAGGAAGGCAGACAAAGTACTATAAGCCTTCGCGGATTAGGCAGCGGTTTTGTTAAAACGACCGCCATGGGGCAGACATTTGCAACTCCCTCAGGTGCAAGCAACATTAATGCTGTCGGTGAACCAAACCCATTCGCAGCGTTTGAAGCTAGTATTTTTGATGGAGTTACGGTCGTCAAAAGCCCAACAGCTGATCTTCAGGCCGGTGGTATCGCAGGTATTGTAGATCAAAAGTTACAACAGGCTCTTTCAAAGAAAGATGGTTCAGCTTCTGTGAGTTTAGGTGGTCGTTATGAAGACTTAACAGGTAACGTTGATCCTAACTTTAGAATTTCCGGAGTTAAACACCTTATCGACAACAAACTAGGTGTCGCTTTTAAACTTGCAGGGTCAGGACAAACATTTCGACGTGACACCTTTGATATTATCGACTATACCTCAGTGGACACTGTAGACGGCGACGTTCGTGCAACTAACATCGCAGAATATCGCGAAAAATGGGGCTTAGAAGAAGATGCTCAACTTACAGCACCCGCGCGAGGCCGTAACGTTAGTGAATATAGCGATGGTGACAGAATTTCTTTTTCTGGAAATATCGAATACCGGGTAAGCGAAAATTTTAAGCTTGGTGCTCATTTACTCTTTTCAGAACGTGATTTAGCTGACGGCACCAAAGAAGCAACGACCATGAGTCCAGGCTTTAATACTCGCCGTCGTGACAGAGACAATTATGATGCGCGTGTAACACTTGATATGGACGCAGCACCGTTCGCCTATGATAGAGCCGCCGATGAAGAAGGTGCTCCACTGGTATACGCCGTCAATTCATACGATTATACCAACGGTACTTTACAAACTGAAAACCGTAAAACAACCTTCAGAGAGAAGACAGAAGGCATTATTCTCTACGGCGATTACTTCACTGAAAATTGGGCATTTGATGGTAAAATTACTCACTCTAAAGCAAGTAACCAATTTCAAAATGTCGGCTTTACCTTCCTTCACGATCAAGATTGGCGCGACAGCTTTAATTTTACAGATGCTGACGGCAGAAGAAATGGGGTTGAAAGCGTTCCAACTGGCTTTAATGGCTCTATAAATTCTGGAAACGGAAACTTAGATAATATTGTGGTGCAGGGTCAATTTGACCAGCCTTATGTTTATAACGATTTGGTGTGGCAAGTTCCAAACCTTAATGCATCAGCTGTTAATTCTGTCTCTGATGCTAACCAAGGCCGCAGGCTCGCATTCAGAATTACTGGTCGAGTTAGAGACTTATCGCGTGATGTAAGCAGTGCTGAATTCAACGCTGAACGATTTGTTGATTTCGGCTTGGGAGATAAGCTTAATTTTGAATCGATTAAATTCGGCGGAAGATTCTCTAGGGAGTCACTGGAGAGTATCGACCAAAGACAGGGGATGGCTGGTGTCGATACGAGCAATATTTCTGACGCGTTTTTAACATCAAACATTTTATCTTCAGAACAAAATGATTACTTTGGTGGAAACATCCCTGGTACCTTTGACAATACCTCTGGTTGGTTGACAATTGATAACGCTCTCGCGCTACAGATGTTACAAGATGGCATTGAAACTGATGTCAATAATATACCAACAGCTACTAGCTTTACGACTCCTTATCCAGACCTAATGCGCAATAGAACAGGCTTTTGGGATCAACAAGATAGAAATACTGGATTACCTATCAATCTTGGTTTTAATTTCGGAGCCGAGCAAGATATTTTAGCGATGTACGTAATGTCAGATTTCGGCGGCGAGATAGGTTCTATTCCCTATCGAGGTAACATCGGTGTTCGCCATATTCAAACAGACAACACCTTTGATGGCTTTGAAACACAAGTTGACGAACAAGGTCGTAACGGTATAGCTGCACCCGTTACTTTTGAAGACGACTACCAGCATACGCTTCCTATGGCAAACATAACGTTTGAGTTACATGATGATGTGTTACTTAGAGCAGCTTACTACGAAGGTATTGTACGCCCCAACTTACTCGCTCAACGTCCAACAGCTGCTCTACGCGGTGGTAACCAAACTGTGCGACTGGATCTTCCTACCGCAACAGTAAGGCCATATGAAGCAATCAACTATGATGTTTCACTAGAGTGGTATAACCGCGAAGGAAGCGCTATTTCGATTGGCTATTTTAAAAAGGAAATTTCAAACCTGTTTGATCAAGAGGACGGTTTCTGCCCAGACCCAGGTACTAACCCCATCGTAGATAGGTTACTGGGAGATATAGAGCGTACCCCGGGAACTAACGGCCGCGAATTCGGTTGTATTCAAACGACTCCGATAATAGACGATGATGGTAACGAAAACTTGAGAGAAGTTATCATAAATTCTCCTATCAATGTTTCTGACACAATCGAAGTAGAAGGTTACGAAGTAGCGATTCAGCAAAAACTAGACTTCTTGCCGTACCCTTGGAATGGCTTTGGCGGTGTATTTAACTATACAAGCTTAGACCAAGAAGGTAGCGAAATTGAATTAACGCGTGTCTCGCCAGAATCGTTTAACGTGATCACATACTGGGAAAACGACGGTATCAGTTTACGTCTTTCCTATAACTGGCGAGATGACCAAACTCTTAGAGGCGCAAACTCGTTTTTGGGTACCAATGCACGTACGAGAAAAGCAATTGGTCGTTTAGACTTTGTTGGTTCTTATGCTCTTAATGAGAAAACAAAACTTTTCTTACGCGCTTTCAACCTAACGGATGAAGTAGGCGAAGAATACCTAGGAACAGACGAACGCGCAATTAGCCGCCTAACCTACACAGGTCGTATTTATCAATTAGCGGTCAACTATAGATTCTAATTGATATAATATTGACGGGCGAGTGCGCAACGCACTCGCCTTTTCTTTGTTGCTTATACCACTCAATTCTATTTTTTACGCAATTTTTACGCGTGTTTTCTTATAAGCCTTGATACATTTCTGTAAGAAGTTTTATTTCTAGCAGGCGCATCACCGAATGAGAGATAGCACAATAACAGTTGGCATAATGGGAGTTTTTGTACTGGTATGTTTGCTGTTGAGGAATTTATTCTTACCTATTGGAGGAACATTGCTCATACTCCAATTAGGTGCTGTTACCTGCACAATTCTTTTTGCGCGCGTAAATGGGTTAATTGCAGCCTTGATAGGCGCTTTTAGTTTTAATTTTTTGTTTACAGAGCCATTTTACTCCGTCCGTATGACAGAGTTTGATGATGTGATAAATATAGCGACCTTTCTCGTAGTTGCTATTCTTACCAGTGAATTTACGGCATTTTACAAAAGACAGCAAACCGCTCTTCGCAAAGCACAACTCCAAGCAAACGTATTGCGGTCTGTTTCTCACGATTTACGCACCCCTTTATCTACAATAATTGGCTCCATGGAAACCTTAGATACCTACTATTACTCGCTTCCCGAAGACGATAAACGAGAGTTGATCAGAGGGGCTATTGTAGAAAGCAGGAGATTACATTCATATATTGAAAATATTTTGCAAGCTACGAAGATTCAAAACGATCTGCTTATAGCAGGGCGAGAAGAAGTGTCAGTAAAATTGCTGATTGAGAATGTATTGATACGCTTCAGCAACCCTCGTATCGTAACTAGCTATTCAGGGCACGTGCGCCAAATTTATGCAAGCGGGCCACTTTTAGAACAAGCTATTTTCAACGTCATTGATAACGCACTCAAATTTAGCGAACAAGACGTGCTTGTAAAAGTTGTAAGCGATTCGAAAAGCACGACTATTGCTGTGGAGGACAGTGGTATTGGTTTAAAAGATGGCGACACAGAACGCCCGTTTATGCTTTTTTCGTCCTCGAGAGATGGTGATGTCGGTACTGGGGGAATTGGTTTAGGACTAAACGTCGCAAGAGGTATAGCTGAGGCACACAAAGGTAAGCTAGTACTCGAAAGCTTAACTCCAGGCTGTCGTGCAATTATTTCCATTCCCAACCTAAGTGCAAAATCGTCATGAACAAAATCCTCATTGTTGAAGATGACGCTAACATTCGCAGAATGGTGTGCATTGCTCTAAGAGCAGAGGGGTTTAAGCCCCTCGAGACATCTAATGTGAGGGATGGGCTCATCACGGCGCTTCAACAAAAACCTGAATTGATAATATTAGATCTAGGTCTTCCTGATGGTGACGGTAAAGAAATTCTAGCTAGAATTAGAAGTACAAGTAGCGTACCCGTTCTAATCTTATCTGCCAGAAACTCAGAGAATGACAAAGTGGACATGTTGATGGCAGGAGCTAACGACTACGTTAGCAAGCCCTTTAGTATAAAAGAGTTGATTGCACGCATTCGAGTTCTCCTTAGGGATATTACCCCCATCATTCCAACCGCGGAACGGCGTAGAAAAATCCAAGACCTTACAATTGACCTTGATAGAGGATTAATGTCATTAGGCGACATAGACATTTCTCTCACACCAAAAGAGCTACAACTAATTGATCTCTTAACAAGAGAAGTCGGGGCTTTCGTCAAACAACAAACACTAATCCGCGCGATTTGGGGTAACTATAACAGCGAAGACACGCATTACATCAGAATTCTCGTTAGTCACGTAAGAAAAAAGATTTCTGCGCTAAATTCAAACTGTTTCTCGATCGAGACTTCTGCAGGGAGCGGATATCGCTTCTTCGTCAGTCACACGGAGTAAATAAATGGCACATTTCACGGTAATTGGATTAGGAAGATTTGGAATAACCGCAAGTATCGAACTAATACATATGGGGCATACCGTTACTGGTATAGATAAAGATGAGAAACTTGCCGAACAGTACTCAGGTGAGCTCACTCAAGCACTCATATGTGACGTTACAGATGAGAGAGCCCTAAAAGAACTTAACCTCTGTCAAAGTGAAGCCGTACTCGTAGCCATCGGAGAAGATATGCAGGCCAGCCTGCTATGCACTCTTCACCTTAAAAACTTGGGCGTTAAGGAAATTTGGGTTAAAGCTAATACTTCAGCCCACCATACGATCCTCTCTAAACTAGGAGTAACTCGAATTATTCATCCCGAAGAGGAGATGGGCGCACGAGTTGCACAGGCTTTAAACTATCCAATGGTAAGTGACTATTTGAGTATAGGTCATGGTAGTTATATTGTAGACATACACCTTCCCTCTCCTTTTCAACCAATGACAATTGACTCGCTCATAAAAGGGTTCGAGAACTCAATACACTGTTTGATGGTGAAGCGAGGACAAGAGGTCATGAAATCCCCACCGTCATCTTATATTGTTCGCGAGTGCGATACGTTAATTTTGTTCGGCCCCAAAGAGGCTTTAGTTCGAATTGCCCCAAGGTTAAAATAATGACACGCTGGAATTTGCAACGTCGTCCTTTATCGCGAAAAGCAAAAAGCGCCTATAAAGTTCAAGCAGCCCCACCACTTATACTGTCTCTGAGCTTTTTGGCTGTGATAATCATAGGAACGTTATTGCTCTTACTACCAGGTATGACTACACAACCAATCACGTTCGCAGACAGTCTTTTCACAGCGACATCTGCAGTTACGGTGACAGGACTTGTAGTTGTAGACACAGGGACAGCCTTTACCACCTTGGGGCTTACAGTAATTGCTCTGTTAATTCAAATAGGTGGGCTTGGTTTAATGACCTTTGCGGTAGTCACGCTAATTGCGCTTGGCGGAAGAATAAGCTTTTTGCAACAGTCGGCTATTAAAGAAGCATTTAACCAAACAGATTTATCAACACTAGCCTCTACGGCGAGGTCGGTTCTAATTTTTGCGTTTATCATTGAAATGATTGGCTTTACTATCTTGGCTTTATTCTGGCTTCAGAGTAAACCACCTGCAGAAGCACTTTTTCACGCATTTTTTTACACAATCTCAGCCTTCAACAACGCTGGGTTTGCGTTAAGCTCAGATAGTCTCTCATTTTATGTGGGTAACCCGGTAGTAAACCTCACTATTACCGGTTTGTTTATCATAGGAGGTTTGGGCTTCTCAGTTTGGATAGATCTTATTAAAAAGCGTACGTGGCAAAAATTGTCTGTTTACAGTAAATTAATGATAAGTAGCACTATTGTCGTAAACGCAATAGCGCTACTGCTTATTTATTCTATCGAAAAAGACAACCCTAATACCCTTGCTAATTTACACACCGCTTCGCAATGGTGGGCATCTTGGTTTCAGGCTGTAACCCCCCGCACGGCTGGATTCAATACTGTGGATGTAAGTGCATTAGAGAATGCAACTACTTGGCTTACGTTACTATTGATGTTCATCGGTGGAGGCTCTATGAGTACCGCCAGCGGCATTAAGCTTGTCACCTTTATTGTTCTTATTATGTCGGCCTACAGTTATCTACGACGCGATCCTTCTCCAGCAATATTTGGTTGCGCGTTATCAAGTGAAACGAGAGGAAAAGCATTGGCGCTTACGTTAATATCCTCTGTAATCGCATGGCTTTCTATATTTATTTTATCGATAACAGAAAATGCGGCGTTTATAGATATTATTTTTGAGGCTATATCGGCTTTAGGTACCGTAGGATTATCACGCGGTTTAACCGGAGAGTTATCTGATGCTGGAGGCCTTGTTATCATATTTCTGATGTTTATTGGCCGATTGGGTCCACTGACCATTGCGTATTTTCTTGCTAGCCCTCGTCAGAAAAAAATCAAGTATCCAAGTAGTACGCTACCCGTTGGATAAGAATAAAAACAGTGTAAGGCGTATTGTCCACGCCTTACACTGCCTACAGTTGACTTACGATACGAGCGTTTTGATGTATGAATTGATAGATTCGTCTTTGCCATTTTCAAACAAGCACTTTTGAAAGCGCTCACCAGACACTGCAACTTTTACCAATTCCTGATCAATTTTCTTCAATGTATCGACATAGTCGTCGCATGCCAATGCCGCTTTTAGCTCTGACAGGATACCTGCATTGCGCACTTGAGGCTCGCGTCTTTCAACCGGATAACCAGCTCCGCGCTCGCCAGTAAAAGCCTTTTCGAAAATATAACGGGCGTTCAGCTCAGCTCCCCAACCAAAACCTTTCGCAAAAGGAAGCGCTAACGCATTACCGTTATTTACTTGGTTAAACAAAAAGGCATCAGAAGGGTCGATACAATAACCACAGAAAACACCAGGTTGCGCATTCAAAGACATCATGGCGCCCTGCCCGGTACCGCAGCCAGCGATAACGAAGTCTACAGCGCCAGAGTTCAAAAGAACGCCGGCCATAATCCCAAGGTGTACGTAAGTTAAGTGATGATCGGTTTCACTTTCCATACCTACATTATGAACACTATGTCCTAGCGAGTCGGCCACAGACGTCAATTCTTTAAGAATTACAGGGTTCTTCGCCGCTTGGCTATTTTCCATCATTAAGGCAATCTTCATGACTACTCCTGAATAAAGTTGAATTTCAAACTGATGATATCATCTTTATCTGTCATTAATAAGCATATTAAGTTAAATCGTAATCTCATTCGTTTTTGAATTTACCTTATTTCGCGCTTTATATACGTGACAAGAGAATGAAAGTTAATCGAATGTTAGCGATCGTACTTCTACCGTGATATTTTATGATTGTATTTTATTGATTTTGGCTTTCTTAATTAATGTTACGACTGTGCTTTTTACTCACTCTCATAAGTATTTCATTCAGTTCTTTTGCGAACGAGGCGAACCAGTGTGGTGCTTGTCATGAGAAGGAGTTGACCCATTGGCTCGAATCAGACCACAGCAAAGCGATGGCTATTGCCTCAGAAAACACGGTTTTAGGCGATTTTAATGGCACAACGTTTAAACACTTCAATCAAAAAGCCACATTCTTTAAAAAAGACGAAAAGTTTTTTATAAAGTTTCAAGAAGATGAAACAGAATCAAGAGTTTACGAAGTCAGCTATGTGTTCGGGCACTTCCCTCTTCAGGAATACCTTATCAAAACTGAACGGGGAAAAATGCAGGTCTTTCCATTTGCATGGGACTCAAGAGATAAGTCGAACGGCGGTCAAAAATGGTACCCAATATATCCCGATGAGGAGATAAGCAGGCAGGACAGGCTGCATTGGCTTCAACCTTTGCAAAACTGGAATGGTATGTGTGCCGACTGCCACTCATCAGGATTAAAAAGAAACTACGACAGTGAAAAAGACACATTCAATACGGTATGGAATGAGATAAACGTTTCTTGTCAATCTTGCCATGGTCACGTTGACGACAATCATTATGCTGGTAACCGCTCCTCTCACACGGTTCTTTCTGAGAGCGAACAGCAAGATATTGGCAACTGGCTGTTAGGTAAAGACAAAAAGATAGCCACATGGGAAGGCCCAAAGCGCGACAATAGTTTCATGGAACGCTGTTTTGCGTGCCATTCACTTCGCACGCCACTCACAGACGGTATCACACCATTTGAACCTTTCTTGTCACAATTTAAACCCGCTTTGCTGACTACCCCGCAATATCATGTTGATGGCCAGATAAAGGATGAAGTGTATGTCTACGGCTCGTTTTTACAAAGTAAAATGTTTGAGGCCGGCGTGAACTGTAACGACTGTCACAACCCGCATACTGCGAAAGTGAAAGTTGAAGGAAATGGCCTCTGTTTACAGTGCCACAAAGCAACAGCATATGATGACGTCGAGCATCATAAGCACGAACCCAATAGTCAGGGCTCACAATGTGTAAATTGTCATATGCCTACGAATACTTATATGGGCGTTGATAAACGAAGAGATCATAGTTTCAAGGTTCCAGCACCGCACCTTACTGAGAAGTTTGGCACGCCTAACGCCTGTAATAGCTGCCACGAAGACAAAAGCCTGCAATGGGCGCAAGACAAAATCGACGAGTGGCATGGCCCGTCAGCGCCTTTACACCCTGCTGAAATGCAATATATGTTATTGCTAAGTGGCGACACCTTGACACTCATTAGGCATTTTTCCTTAGCGAAAAACAAAGCATTACCTGATATAAAACGAGCGACTGTCGTTTCACTGCTCCCAGCTTCGGTTCAGACTCTAGCGTTTAAGTATGCAAAAATGCTGGCCAATGACGAGAGCCCGCTAGTTCGTCTAGCATTTTCCAATATTTCATTTCTTGTCGATAAACATAGACGCATTGACCTTCTAAGAACGCTTTTGGCGGATGAATATAAAGCGGTTAGAGTCTCGGCTGCTGAACAGCTAATAGCTTCGGGGGAAGTAGCTATTATTTCCGGCAAAGTATTAGACGAGTTATACGAAGCATCTGGACAGAGCCTCTGGCGTGGTGAAGGAAACTTAAACGCTAGTCTGATTCAAGCTAATCAAGGTAACTTTGAAAAAGCAAAAGGTTTTCTTAAGGCAGGTATATCCCGAGATCCATTCTTTGAGCCTAATTACATAAACCTAGCAAATTTATACCGCTCTTTGGGAGATAGCGCTTTAGAGGCAGCAACACTTGAGAAAGGCCTAAATGCCAATCAACACTCACCGTTAATGCACTACGCAGAAGGAATGCGCTTAATACGCAGCCAAGATTTGAATACTGCAATAACACACTTTACCACTGCCACCGATATCGAGCCTACAAACAGCAACTATCTGTATATTTTGGCCTTAGCGCTAGACAAAGCAGGTAATACCAAACGAGCTATTGAGTTGCTAAAAGCACGAAGCCCTAGTGCGGAAGGTCGATACGAATTGCTACAACTCGGATTGGCTTTATCCCAAAAAATGGGGCTCAACGGTGAATTTACATACTTTAGAAAAGAACTAGAGAAAATTTAGCGTCCGTAGATGCGCAGAAATCACGTAATTGATTGTTAAAACACTTTTAGAAGGAAAACTGAAATGTCTGAAAAGTTAGGTGTTGTAGAAGATATGGGTGGCGGTATCAAGCGTCAGATACTCGCATACAATGACGATGCTATGGCCGTGAAAGTATGGTTTGAAAAAGGCGCAGAAGGTTACGCCCACAGCCATCGTCATACACAAATTGTTTACTGCGAAGAAGGTGAATTTAACTTCGTCATTGACGGTAAACTCAAGATATTGAAGGCAGGAGATAGCTGCGTGATCGATCCACATGTTGAGCACGGCACCACAACAGAAACCGGTGGGATCCTTATTGACATGTTTAGCCCAATGCGGGAAGACTTTTTATAAAAAGCAATTAAGAAGTGAAAATTACGTCTTGAAGTAAGGGCCTTCAGTGATGAAGTAGAGTGGTCATTGGAGGTCTTTTCGATTCAAAGATAGCGTTAATCGTCATAAACGTTACTCGGTTTTGCAGTTATTTATTGTGTTCTTCGATAGTGGCTTCTATTCGAATAGTTACTTTTGTGGGTAATATTGAGCTTACATATCTGCTTATGATTTAGCTTAGAATTTATAAGATAGTCGACAGAATACGTGTTTTACAAACAACATAATTAGTTGGCTATCATGCGCAAAACATTCATTCTCTTTTTTGGGCTTATCATTGCTACTTTAATTCTTGATACGATTCATGAGTTCTCTGCTATCACTTGGCAACACAGGGTGGAAGAAGACCTTAAGGTTATTTATAAAAATATTGAGGTTATCCATCCTGGCCTATCGGAAATTGAGGTAGCTAGTTGGCACGAAGAGGGTTATTTAGTTGCAAAGAAAAAATTAGCAGAGATTGATAACATAAAAGACGCTACTGCCGTCGTAAAGTATTATATTAACGGTTTTAAAGACATACACGTAAACTCTGGTCATTATAAGTATTGTATTGGGTGTTTTGTCTCAAACAAATTTTCCTTTAGATTTTGGCAAATAGGCCCTGAAAATCCATCGTGGGCAGGTTATCAACTGGATAATACTTATACAGTTAAGTATGTCAGTCCATCTTGGGATAAAAAATTGCCTGCTGTTGGTGATAAGCTAGCCTCTTGCGATGGGCTTAGCGTCAAAACAATATGGGAGTCACGTATATTACCTTATGTGAACCATAACACTCATTCAGTCAATTCTACCCAAAAAGTAATAAATTTGTTTTCGATGAGATTTCCATCAATTTTTCCGCTCTTGAATTCTCAAAAATGGAAGACCTGTGTTTTTACTAGTGAATCAGACAAAAAAAGCACTTCTTACGATATCAAATGGGCATCATTTGACGCAGAGAATTCTAAGGGCTTACTCATTAATGAAAATATGAATTCACAAGTAGTTAATGTTCAGAGCAACGGTATAATATATATAGCTATACCCTCATTCAGTTTTAATGAAAAGAAAAGCAAATTTTCAAGATAGATTTTAAAACGACTGCAATCAATAGAAGAAAGAGAAGCAACAGTAATCGATTTGAGGTTCAATACCGGAGGATCAAGCACTAGAGTCTTTGAAATAATAGAGTCATTAGTTCCAAATCATCTACGTTCTTCCACTACTGTTGAGCAAATATCTTACAATAGATTTCGTATTACGGATGAACTAATTGATGTTTTAGATAAAAGCTAAAGGAAATGCTATTAGCCAAGAGCAAATTGTTAATGATCAAGTTATGCTAGAACGCTTAGTGAATGTTTCAAAAAAAAGCTTTAGCTGGAAATCTCT
>NZ_BJKJ01000014.1:0-122999 GCF_006538305.1 Alteromonas sp. KUL17 | reverse complement strand
ACACTGATAAAAACAACTTGCCTGGTCTTGTCTAACAAAGCGAGTCCTACCTTTCGATAAGGATAGTAATAGCCTTTATCCCTTATTCGATATTCAATCGGTATTCCAATGTGATGTTGGCATTAAGAAGTTGAGATACTGGGCAATTTTCTTTTGCTTCCTGTGCAATTTTCTCAAACTCATCTTCGGTAATCCCTTCAACTTCAGCATCTAAGCTTAGTGCCGATTGAGTTATTTCAAAGCCGTCATCGTTTTTCTCTAAACTGATTTTTGCTGTGGTATTTAACTCGCCGTCATCGTATCCCGCGTCTGAAAGCGCAAAAGAAAGTGCCATGGTGAAGCAACTCGCATGCGCCGCACCAATTAATTCCTCGGGGTTGGTTCCCTTTTCATCTTCAAACCGCGTGTTAAAACCATAAGGCTGGTTCGATAAAGCACCGGTTTGTGTAGAAATGCTCCCCTTTCCCTTTTTACCTAGCGGCTTGTAAACTGCACTACCTGATTTGACTATCGACATATCATCTTTCCTTTCATTTTAACTAAACTGATTTTCATGTAGTTGGATAAGATGCAAGTGCTCTGCCGATCATAAGAAATCGCTCTATCCCTTGTCATAGCGGCTTTACAGCCCGTCTTTTAAATGGTGGAATCAAAGACTGTTCCCTTTTTGAAAGAAGACTACAGAGTGAGATGAAAATTTTACTTACCTCCTCCTAGTCTTTTTCAGTACCTATGCTTTCGCGCCAAGCCTCAAGCTTCGCAATGTGCGCTTAGAAAAAATGTACGCTTGTAAAAAATGTACGCTTGTAAAACAAAAATCGAATTAACTCGCAGCACTACGATGAAATTAATTTCAGCTTAAACCGTTCTTTATTTGTTAACCGTATATCTTCGCAAACTGGGGCCTGAAGACTTAAACGTGAAGGTCGCTTCAACGTTAAACCAACACATAAAAGGTGAGTGATGAAATTAACACTTTCTGCAGTTTTAATTAGCACAGCGTTAAGCGCTTCGGTTTTTACGCCATCAACAAGTGCCGACGAGGCCATTCTAGCTGGGGGCTGCTTTTGGTGCATGGAGTCTGATTTTGAAAAGCTAGACGGGGTTACTGATGTGGTGTCGGGGTTCACTGGCGGAAGCGCGCCAAATCCGACTTATAATGGCAATCACAAGGGACACTTTGAGGCGGTAAAGATCACCTACGACGGCGAAATGCTTTCTTATAATGATATTCTCGATCATTTTTGGGTGAACATTGACCCTTTCGATGACCGAGGTCAGTTTTGTGATAAGGGACCCAGTTACTTAAGCGCCATCTTTGTAGCAAACGATAAAGAACGTGCTATAGCAGAAAAAACAAAAGCTGACGTGGTAGCCCAATTTCCCAATAAAAAGGTGGTAACGCCCATACTCGATGCTTCTACCTTTTATCCGATAAAAGGCGACGAAATTGGCCATCAAGATTTTTATAAAAAAAGTCCCGTTCGCTATAAGTTCTACCGATGGAACTGTGGGCGTGACCAGCGCTTGGAAGAAATTTGGGGCGAGAAAGCCTTGGGTAAGAATAAGTCTTAGCCCAGCAACTTAACGTCTACGCCCAACGCTAAACCAAAGCGATACCAAAAGCCACACCAAAAGAAAGCACGCCGCAAAACACTGGCAGCCCTAAGCTTTTGAATTTGCGCCAAACAAGCACAGTGACAACAGTGCCTATTGCGGTTGCAATCCAACTCGCCGCTGACGGTGCTTTTGGAATAAGTGACGCTCCTAGCATAGCGGCAATCATTAACGGCCCTAACACGCTTAGCCACGTAGGTAAACGCGCCTCAGTGTTATTGGCCTTGTGTTTATTAAAGTGACGCTGAGTCCACAGCAACGGGCCTACGCGTAATGCATATGTCCCGATGGCTGCAACAACAATGGCTATCCAGATATCAACGTGCATGAGATTGCTTCCTTTCAACGTGCGAGGTAAGAAGATAAAAGGTTATCGCACCGCATAGTGCTGCCAATGGAATTGCAGCGTTTTTAAAGGTGCTGAGAGCCAAAAAGAGAGCCGCCGTCATTGTAATGAGCAAGGTAGCGCTCCACAGTTTACTTGAGAATTTAGGCGCGAGTAGCACAAGGAAAAGTGCAGGTAAAGCAAAGGGCATCACGCTGTCTAATATTGGCCATTGTTGGGTAAGGGAATCCCCTGCGATACCGCCAAGCGCTGTCCCTAAGATCCAACTAAGCCACGCCACCATCGATACACCTTTAAACCAATCTACCTTTTTAGCATCGTCCATTAGCGGCAAGCGAGTATGGGCTAGCGCAAAAATCTGGTCAGTAAGGCCGTGCATTAAATAGGGCCAAGCTTTACTTTGCGGTAAATAAGGCACCAAGTTGGGCGCATAAACCACATGACGTACATTAACTAATAACGTCATACAAACCGCTAGCCAAAGTGGCGCACCTGATGCCACCATGGCTACCAAAAGAAACTGCGACGCGCCTGCGTAAATGAATATGGAAATTAGCGTGGCTTCCAGCGTAGAAAAACCGGCTTGAACTGCGATCACGCCAAATGAAATGGCTACCGGAATATAGCCACCTAACAAAGGTAACCCGTCGATAACCCCTTGCTTAAGTCCACTTTTTGATGAAAGTTGGCTCATTCCTTTGCCTCTTTGTGATAAACGATTGTGATAAGACATGTCGCCCACTCGTCTCCCGTTTTGTATACGTGGGGCAAATCAGCGTTAAATGCTAAACTTTGACCCGGATGCAGCCATTGAGTATTTCCACTATTCCCAGCTTCCAGAGAGCCGCTAACAACGGTAATCGTTTCTTCTGTTCCTGTGGCGTGAGCTTCTGCCTCTCGAAAAGTATTGGGTGCAACCGACATCCAATAAGCATCAACGTTCGGGATACCTTGTCCTTGCTCAATTAAACGAACTTCTACGCCCTTTTCTCCAACGCTTGCGCTAACAGGCTGAACTAGCTGACCGAACGGAACGTCTAGTTGTTTAGCTAACCGCCAAATGGTGTCTAGCGTCGGATTGCCGTTACCCTGCTCTAATCTTGAAAGGTTAGATTTAGCGATACCTGCCCCTGCTGCCAATTGCGACAGCGAGACACCTTTGTCTTGCCTGAGTTTCTGCAAATGCCTTCCGAGGATGTTGAGCGTTGATTGATTCACACCTTACCAACTTAATGTTGTTCCATTTAAAGAACGTTCTATATATAGAACACCTCAAAGTCAAGAAGTTTGTTTTAAATAGGGGGATAGATACGGCGTTGTGCTCACGCCACGACTGGAATACGTGATAAATGTTAAAAGATAACAAAGGGATGAACTAAAAGGTAACCAATGTTTATGCACAGAAAACAGTCACCTTCGATTTTCTTAAACGCCCACTCGACTTTCTAACGCAAAAGGTCCGACGTAATTTATTAACAAAAGCACTACATTTAAATCGCTGAATTGATTAAGAAACCTTATCAGTTACCGTTACTTGCTATCTGAGCGATGCTACGATCTCTTGCAGTAAACGAATACGAAAAGCACGAACCTGTGGGCTGTTGATCATTGCTAAATATTATCGATGGTTTCTAAATATTATCGATAATAACGGCGACTATTCGAAGAGAACCGGCAAACATTCCGTTGAGCCGGTTTTTGCGTTTCATCAAAGCGCTAGTCTGCTGAGTGTCTTTTATCTTTGATGACACACGGACATTGTAAAAATGCACAGCAAAACTCAACAGACCCTCGCTAAAGCAGCCACTAAGTACGTGATTGAACGCAATGAACAAAAGGACGTTTATGACGAATCAAACTGACAAGATTCTTTCTGACCAAGCCTCTTCAAAGCAGGCATCTTCAGAGCAGCCCTCAGCGTTGGGTGAATACTCACTGGCCACTATAACCTTTTGGCTGGCTTTCGGAACCTTTGTGATTGGTTGCAGTGAATTTGCGGCAATGGGTTTATTACCATACTTTGCAGAAGATTTTGGCATTACTGAAAATGTCGCTGGTCACGCAATTAGTGCTTATGCCATTGGTGTTGTAGTGGGCGCGCCGCTTATCACTATCTTTTTTTCCAGGCTTGCAAGACGCACCATGCTTATTTCAATGATGATATTTTATGCTGGCGGAAACTTGCTAACAGCACTAGCGTGGTCAGAATGGACAATGAACATAGCGCGCTTTATTGCTGGCCTTCCTCATGGCGCTTACTTCGGCATTGCCATGCTCTTTGCTGCAGACATTGCCGGTAAAAATAAACGGGCGCAAGCTGTCAGTAACGTCATTTTAGGCTTGGCTATTGCCAATATTATTGGTGTGCCGTCAATTAGCGGTATTGGGCAAATGCTCGGATGGCGAACTGGCTTCTTTATTATTTCAGCCTTTGCGTTAGTTACTGCATTAATGGTCTGGAAAACCGCACCATACCGCGGCCCTAATCCAGATGCCAAACCGCTAACCGAGCTTAAAGCTCTGAAAAACAAAGACGTGCTGCTGGTACTACTTATGGGCGCTATTGGCTTTGGTGGCATGTTCTCCGTGTATTCTTACTTCAGTGCCTCTTACCTAAGTACAACCTCTTCACCTGAGTGGGGAATCTCGGCTACATTGCTTATCTATGGCATAGGCGTAACCTTGGGCAATATTATTGCAGGCCGCTATTCTGAAGGCAGGTTACTGACGTCAGCGATTACGTTTCAGGTTTTACTGGGCCTATCAGCTGCAGCTTACGCTGCGTCGATGGGGAATCCATACTTAATGGCAGCATCACTGTTTTTCATTGGTATCGGTGGTGGCATGGTGGTGCCGCTGCAAACAAGGCTTATGGATGTCGCTGGCGAGGCTCAGACTTTAGCCGGCGCCATGAACCATGCGGCTTTTAACACCGCTAATGCACTTGGCCCTTGGTTGGCAGGAATGACACTGTCAGCGGGTTATGGCTATACATCAACGGGTTGGGTAGGCCTAGCGCTTGCCGGTGGTGGTGTACTGGTGTGGCTAGCCATTGTTATGACTGCTCGCAATACTCAAGTACAAACAGCAACCGTATCTGGTTAAATGAAGGTTTAGCGCTGACAACCTTCGTTGTCAGCGCTTGTTAGTTGTATTCCCTCGGTATTACTCGGCGTCGTTTTCACGATCAGAGTTATTGCGAGAAGCACTTCCCCATACATCTTCGGGAATGTCTCTTTTGGGCGCTGGCGCACTAGCTATCGCTTCAGCCTGCTTCTTCTCTTGATTTGACCACTTAACACGAATTTTCTTACCGTCGATAACTTTGGCGTTAAGTTTTTCAATGGCTTTATCGGTTTCTTCTTGCGTGCTCATTTCTACGAAACCAAAGCCTTTCGATAAGCCAGAAGCCTCATCTATCACCAAGTCGCACGACGCTATGATGCCAAACTCGAAAAACAAGTCTTCAAGATTCTCCTGAGTAAATGTTTTAGGTAAATTGCGAACTAATATGCTCAAATTTATGTCCTACTTTTAAGGTGATTATGGATGAACGGGTGTTATTAACTTTCCTGGTTACGCAGAAACACAAGTTCAGTTGAAGAGCTTTGTTCTTCGCTAAACACATAGCCATCTACGTCGAAGTTTTTCAGACCTTGTACGTCTTCTACACGGTTTTCAAGAATATAACGCGCCATTAAACCACGGGCTTTCTTCGCAAAGAAACTGATAATTTTATACTGACCGTTCTTGCAGTCTTTAAACGTTGGCGTAATGATCATGCCATCTAAAGACTTTTTCTTCACTGCTTTAAAGTACTCATTTGAAGCAAGGTTGATCAACACATTGTCACCCTGTGCTTCTAATGCCTTATTTAGCACATAAGTAATGCGATCATCCCAAAACGCATACAGGTCTTTTCCTTCAGGGTTTGCTAATTTAGTGCCCATTTCTAAACGATAGGCCTGCATTAAGTCTAAAGGACGAAGCAATCCGTATAGGCCAGACAAAATTCGAAGATGTTTTTGCGCATATTCGACCGTTTCGCTATCAAGCGAGTAGGCATCTAACCCAGTGTACACATCACCATTAAACGCATACATTGCTTGGCGTGCATTATCGGGCGAAAACGGCGTAGAAAACTCAGCAAAACGGTTGGCGTTCAACGTTGCTAACTTGTCGCTTATCTTCATCAGCGATGATAAGTCAGCAGGCGATAAGGTGCGGCAAACTTCCATCAAACGTTCAGTGTCTTCAAGCATGGCAGGCTGAGTGAACTGGCTCACAGGAATTTCGCTTTCAAAATCTAAATTTTTTGCTGGGGATACTACAACTAACATTTCGACTCCTTAATTTTTACGCTCGTATTGTACCACCTGATTCGCTTCAAAAAGCAAAATGGCATAAGAAAGACGTAAATTGGCTTAACAGAGAAATCCGATTAGCCATTTTGTCGCTATTCAATGTATGAATTGTCACACGGGTTTGATATAAATAGCGTTACAAATAATTATTCAAACAATAATTGAGATACACCCTCCGTGAACGTACCTCAATTACCAAAGCGCTGCATGTACCAGTACTTGTTAAAGAACTAAGAACTGGTAAAAAAGAACGCAAGCGCGAAGCCCTACACACGCGCAAGCGAACCGTTTTATTCAACTGGCTTTTCCAGCGAGTTGTCCAAATTTATTTTGATAAAGAACAGAGAGAATTATGAGCAATCAGTTAGCTTCATTACGTGATATCACTACCGTTGTTGCCGACACGGGCGACATCGATGCCATTAAAAAGTATCAACCAGTCGATGCCACAACTAACCCGTCGCTACTTTTAAAAGCGGCTGGTCTTCCTCAATATGCAAGCCTAATTGATGATGCTGTAGCATGGGCAAAACTTCAGTCAAACGACGCTGACCAGCAGCTTACTGATGCAGCAGACAAACTAGCGGTAGCCATTGGTAAAGAAATCTCTGCAACTATTCCAGGCCGAATCTCAACTGAAGTAGACGCACGCCTTTCGTTCGACACTGCCGCCACTATCGAAAAAGCGGAACGTTTGGTTCAGCTATATGAAGACGCGGGTATCGATAAGTCACGCATTCTTATTAAAATTGCCTCTACTTGGGAAGGTATTCAGGCAGCAGAAGAGCTAGAGAAGAAAGGCATTCAGTGTAACTTAACGCTTCTATTTAGCTTCGCCCAAGCACAAGCTTGTGCAGAGGCCGGTGTTTATCTTATCTCTCCATTCGTAGGGCGCATTTTAGACTGGTACAAAAAAGCGACCGGTACTGAGTCTTACGCACCAGATGAAGATCCAGGCGTAGTATCTGTAACTAAAATTTATAACTACTACAAAGACCACGGCTACAATACCGTAGTGATGGGCGCAAGCTTCCGTAACATTGGTGAAATTCAAGCGTTGGCAGGTTGTGATCGTCTAACCATTAGCCCAGCACTGCTAGAAGAACTGGCAAACGAGCCTGGCGATCTAGAGGTTAAACTTGAAGACAATGGCGCTACAAAAACACCAGGTGACCGCTTAACAGAAAGCGAATTCCGCTGGGCAATGAATGAAGATGCAATGGCAACCGAAAAGCTGTCTGAAGGCATCCGCAACTTCGCCGCAGATCAGGAAAAACTTGAAACCATGCTTCGCGAAAAACTAAGCGCGTAAGGGCTATTGAAACAATGAGTGTTTTAACTTCTCTTCCTGAATGGAAAAAGCTGTCTGAACTTGCTGCAACGGTAAAAGATGCGCACATGCGCGACTGGTTTGCACAAGATGCAAATCGCGCAGATAAGATGCAGCTTGAAGCCTGCGGTATTTTTCTTGATTACTCGAAAAACCGTGTAAATGATGACGCGCTTAAAGGACTTTTCGACCTTGCCAGAGCGTGCAAACTAGAAACCCTTCGCGACGCGATGTTTTCTGGTGAGCAGATTAACTCAACAGAAAGTCGCGCTGTGCTTCACACCGCACTTCGTAATTTCTCAGACCGTAAAGTGATGGTAGATGGCGAAGACGTCATGCCTGAAGTGCATGCTACGCTTGCAAAAATTGAAGCGTTTACCGCGTCGGTTCACAGCGGTGAACACAAAGGTTATACCGGCAAGCCTATCAAGCACATTGTGGCAATTGGTATTGGTGGTTCGTTCCTGGGTCCTAAGATTATGACCGAGGCACTTAAGCCGCATACCGTTGATGCCGTGAAAGTTCACTTTGTTGCCAACGTTGATGGTTGCCACATTCACGATGTGCTATCTAGCGTAGATTTTGAAGAAACTTTGGTGGTCATGTCATCAAAATCTTTCTCTACCCAAGAGACGCTTCAAAATACACTTACGGCTAAAGACTGGTTCTTAAAGTCTGGCGGTACACAAGAAGATATTGCTAAACACTTTGTAGCCGTGTCTTCAAACGTTAAAGCAGCCACCGAGTTTGGTATTAGCGCCGACAATATTTTCCCTATGTGGGATTGGGTAGGCGGTCGTTATTCACTGTGGTCTGCCATTGGCCTGCCTATCTCGCTAGCCCTTGGGTTTGAAAACTTCAAAGGCTTACTTGAAGGTGCGTTTGACATGGACACCCATTTCACAACCGCACCGCTAGAAGAAAACATGCCTGTTCTACTTGCACTGTTAGGCGTATGGTACAGAAACTTTTTCGATGCACAGTCTCATGTGTTGCTGCCTTATTACCACTATCTTCGCGGCTTACCAGCTTACGTACAGCAGTTAGATATGGAAAGTAATGGTAAAGAAGTGACGCAAGAAGGTGAGCACGTAGATTACCCTACTGGCCCAATTATTTGGGGCAGTGAAGGTACAAACGGCCAGCATAGCTTCCATCAGCTTATTCACCAAGGTTCTGGCGTTATCCCAGCAGACTTCATGTTGCCACTTAACGTTCCTAACCAGGACGACACGCATCACGCTATGCTTGCGTCTAACTGTTTTGGTCAAACCCAGGCACTAATGCAGGGTAAAACCTTTGAAGAGTGTTATGCAGACCTTGACGGTAAAGGCCTAGACGACGCTGAACGTAAACGCTTGGCCGCTCATAAAACCATGCCTGGCAACAAGCCTAGCAATACTTTCTTGTTTGATAGCCTTACGCCTAAAACACTTGGCGCGCTGGTTGCAATGTATGAACATAAGGTATTCGTTCAGGGTGTTATCTGGAACCTTAACTCATTCGACCAATGGGGCGTAGAGTTAGGTAAAGTACTAGGAAACCAAGTACTTGCAGGCATTCAAGGTGAGGCAGACAAAGATAATTTCGACGCTTCAACACAACAATTGATTGCCAAATTCAGAGCAGCGAATGCACCAAAATAAGGAATGCGAGGTGATTTAAAATCACCCAATTGGTGCAAATAACAAACTGAACGGCTAGCTTTTTCGAAAGCTAGCCGTTTTTTGTTGCGGTTTTCATCGACAATACGACAGACATTTTTGATATCCGTAACACTGTACAATTGATTACTAACAAAACAAATAGGATCAATTACATACAGTTATTGTTCACGCTTTAAACACACTGGACATTTCCTTACCGTTGTCATCATATCGTCACAATTTGTTAATAAAAGGTAAATTAAACTATTTTATTTTAGTGGCGGCTGTGATACAAAATTGTACAGAGGGAATTAAAAACAAAAACTCTGTATTAGTTGTAGTGGTATAAAAAGGAGATCCCAGTGGATAAATCAGATCTATTTGCCATGTTAGACATCGAAGCAAGCCCAGCAAAAACCAAAAGCAAAAAACGTAAGTGGAGAGAAATCGAAGCGCTACAAGATCGCTACAAATTAGAAAAAGAACTGGCCGAACTCGACTGTGGTTTCGAGTACGAGCTAGAGACACTGGAAAGATAAAACGAAGGCCGCCTGTTACACAGGCGGCCTTTTTACTTTCTAGCGTGCTGTAAATGCTTCACTTGCAAGCATGGTGTCTCTTCGCTGGCTCTATGTAATAGCGTATTAGCTAAGGAATATGCTCTGTGCCTAATTGCGGCCAGACCGCATAACATGTCTCATAGCTATTTAGGCATTTATCTAGTGAGTCATTGATAGGCCCTGAATAAGGCAACCACACTTGCTGTGTGGCTAGCTGCTATTTGTGCCAGTACTATACCTGCCAATTAATGGGTTCTTTGCCCTTAGCAATAAGGTATTCGTTTGTTTGGCTGAAGTGTTTGCAACCTAAAAAGCCTCTGTGTGCTGAGAGTGGCGACGGATGAGGCGCATGTAAAACGTGGTGTTTTTCACGGTTAATGTGCTTACCTTTCTTTTGCGCATGGCTTCCCCACAGAAGAAACACAACGTTTTGGCAGTGCTCATTGACCACATCAATAACCTTATCGGTGAAGGTTTCCCATCCCCATTTCGCGTGGCTATGTGCTTTGCCCTGCTCAACGGTCAATACAGTATTAAGTAGCAATACGCCCTGCTCCGCCCACGACGTCAGCGTGCCGTGGTTGGGCTCGGTGAAACCATCAATGTCAGACAACAGCTCTTTGTACATATTTTTAAGCGATGGCGGTGTTTTAACGCCAGCTTTTACTGAAAAACAAAGTCCATGGGCTTGATTAGGACCGTGGTACGGATCTTGACCCAAGATCACGACTTTTACTTCGTCTAGCGGCGTGTATTTAAGCGCATTGAATACGTCAGACTGAGGCGGGTAGATAACGCTTCCCGCTTCACGAGCGTGCTTCACGCGCTCAAGCAACGTAACAAAATAGTCTTTTTGCTTTTCATCGCTTAGCGCGGTTTGCCATGTCATAGCCGATTGTGTCATTACTTCAGCAAGTCCAACATATGCTGCTTAAGCGCATCGTAAGACGCTGGCAAGTCTACCGCCAAGCTGTCTTCACCGGCTACATCGGCCAACGCTTTCGGTAAGCAGATTGGATTACCTAGCACGTTTTCAACGGTTTCTCTGAACTTAGCCGGGTGCGCTGTTCCTAAGAACAAACCAATTTCGCCGTCTTCTAAGTCGTGACTTACTGCGCGATAGGCAATCGCGGCATGTGGCTCGCTGGTATAGCCTTGTTGCGCTAATTGACGCATAGCAAGCTGCGTATATTCTTCGTCAACCATCTCACCTTTAAGACACGCTTTGTCGATATAGCCACGCTCAATAAGCGCCTCTATTCGCGGCCAGTTATTAGGCTGACTCACATCCATTGCGTTAGACATGGTCGCAACCGTCGCCTTAGGTTCCCACTCGCCGGTTTTAAGGTATCGAGGTACCGTGTCGTTTAAGTTAGTTGCTGCGATAAAACGCTTTATAGGTAAACCTAACGATTTAGCAATCATGCCAGCCGTAAGGTTACCAAAGTTACCACTAGGTACTGAAATAACGAGTTGGTCTCGTTTCTCTTTTGGCAACTGACTTACTGCTTCAAAGTAATAGCAAACCTGAGCTAGTAAACGGCTGATGTTGATTGAGTTTGCTGAGTTCAGGTGAAGGCCTTCACGTACGTCAGGGTCGTCAAACGCGGTTTTTACGAGTGATTGGCATGCGTCAAAGTCTGACTCAACAGCAACGGTATGAATATTACCGCCTAGCGTAGTGAATAGCTTTTCCTGCAGCGCGCTAATCTTGCCCTTTGGAAACAAAATAACCACGTTGATATTGTCGATGCCGTGAAATGCATGTGCAACCGCTGCGCCGGTATCACCTGAAGTCGCTGTTAGAATGGTAACTGGCTTCCCTTCGCTAATACGCGACAGGGTTTGCGCCATAAAGCGGCCGCCAAAATCTTTAAACGCTAGCGTTGGGCCATGGAAAAGCTCTAAGCAGTATACGTTATCGTTGACCTGCTCAACTGGTGCACCAAAAGCAAATGCGGTCTGAACAATTTCTTCTAGCTCGCCATTATTCAGCTCATCGCCGATAAGGGCGCGAAGTACTTCAATACTGCGCTCTACAAATGGCTTTTCCAACAATTCGTCAATATTGTCTAGGGTAGGAATATGCTCTGGAAAATAAAGCCCTTGGTTTTTACCTAAGCCCCGCTTAACGGCTTCAGCAAAATTTGCTGTGTCCGATGAATCTTTTAAATTTACCAATTCCACTTGCTGTTACCTTTTTATGTGGGCAAGTACTCTGCCCTTTTAATCTTTTAAAAAATAATTGTGCTTTTAGGAAATCATTTGCCTTTAAGAAACCATATACCTTAAAAAGCTATGTACCTTAAGAAACAATGGTGCCTTGGCTTGGTATTTGGCACACATGGCTAAAGCCATCTTCATTTTGAATATAGTTCTCTGTTAAATAGGCGGCGACTTTTTCCGCCTGAGCTTTACTTGGACACACGGCAAAAACCGTAGGTCCCGAGCCAGAAATACCAAAAGCGAGCGCGCCCGCTTGCTCACTAAACGCACGAGCGTCATCAAAGCCAGGCAGTAGCGATTTTCTGTAAGGTTCGGCTATAACATCGTTCATTACCGATGCTGCCAAATCAAAGTTACCTACATGTAAGGCGTGTACAAACACACCTAGCTGTCGACCAAAGGTTAGTGCCGTCGCCATTTCCACCTGTTTAGGTAAGATATCGCGAGCCGCCGCCGTTGATACGCTAATGCCTGAATAACAGACGGCATAGTACCATTCGTCGTTTAACGGCAACGACAGCGTGACAGGCGCATCGCTACCTGTCATTAACGTCATACCACCTAAGTAACAGGGAGCAACATTATCATAGTGAATACTACCGCTTATTTGGCCTTCTAATTCGCCCATCATTATAAGCAGAGTATCTTCATCGAACGGGGTGTCGAAGTAAGCATTTAACGCTGCAAACGCTGCCACAATAGAGCTTGCGCTTGAACCCAACCCGCTGCCTATTGGAAGGTTTTTATGAAGCGTAAGCGCAACAGGAGAGGTTGTTTTTCCAGCCTTTTCCATTTGCTCACAGAAATAGTGATAGCACTTGGTTACAATATTACTGTCTGCATCGCCCGGGAGTTTGTGAGCAAAGCGCCCCACCGTTTCTAGTGAAAATGACTCAGCCGTCTTTATTTCAACTTCATCACCTAGCTTAGTGCCATCAACGGGCGCAAGCGCTGCGCCTAGTACGTCAAAGCCTAAGCTCACATTTCCAATTGATGCCGGCGCGAAGGCCGTGAATGCTTTCATATTATTACTCTTACTTCGCTTGTGGCGTGCTCTTTATATTAGCGCTTCAAATTAGCTCAATAAATTAGCGCTTTAAATCGATGCCACAACATTACTGGCCTAAGTCACACCTTCGAATATCTTACTTTAGCCGCCTATCTACGCTAAGCAAGCTAAGCGTTATTTAGCCCTTAGTGCGCCATTTGCTTCCACGGCATAGTACGCAGAATGTCAGCAAACACCCCTGCTGCTGTTACCGTACCACCTGCTCCATATCCTCTAATCACATAAGGGATTGGGCTATAGTAGTCACTGTTAATCGCCAGCGCGTTTTCACCGTCTTTTACCTGCGAAAGAGGGTTACTTGCCGGTACAGCCTGAATGCTTACTTTGCATTTTCCGTCTTCAATGCTGCCGATATAACGAAGTACTTTACCTTCTGCTTTAGCCGCTTCAACCTTTTCACCAAACGACGCATCTAACTCTGGCAGCTGCTGCATAAACTCGTCAATTGAACAATCTTCGGCAAAACCTTTTGGCAGTACAGACTCAATTTCAATGTCAGATAGTTCTAACGCTAAATCAGCTTCACGAGCCATGATAAGCAGCTTGCGCGCTACGTCCATGCCGCTTAAGTCATCGCGCGGATCAGGCTCTGTGAAACCGTTGTCTTTGGCTGTTTGTGTCGCTTGCGACAGGCTCATGCCCTCTTCAAGTTTGCCAAATACATAAGACAAACTGCCCGATAGAATTCCTTCAAAGCGATGTAAGGTGTCGCCAGCGCTGAATAGCTTTTGCAAGTTATCGATAACCGGTAGCCCTGCGCCTACAGTGGTTTCGTAAAGGTACTGACGATTTGTCGATTGCGCGGTCTTACGAAGCTTGCGGTAGTAAGACATTGCGCTCGTGTTCGCCTTTTTATTTGGCGTTACCACGTGAAAACCGCTTTCCATCATATCTACATATTGCTGTGCAATCGCTTCGTGACTAGTACAGTCAACAATCACCGGGTTTACCAGACTATTGTCGTTGGCAAACTGATGCAGGCGTTCAACGCTTAATCCTTCGCTTGCCGATTCAAGTGCCGCTTTCCAGTCACCGCTTAAATCAATCCCTTGACTGTTTAACAGCAGTTTCCTGCTATTTGCAATGCCATAAACTCTCAGCTGTACATTGCGTTTTAGCAAAGCCGGCTGTTGTTTTTCAATTTGACCTAGCAGTTCGGTTCCCACATTGCCACACCCTACTAGGAATACGTCAATGGTATGGCGGTCAGAGAAAAAATTCTGGTGAATAACCTTTACCGCTTTCTTAGCACGCTTGCTTTCAATTACCGTTGAAATAGAGCGTTCTGAAGAGCCCTGAGCAATAGCAACGTTGTTTACCCGCGCTTGGGCAAGCGAGTTAAAGAAACGCGCTGCCAAGCCTTTGGTTTGACGCATACCGTCACCAACTAAAGTAACAATGGCTAGGTCATGACGCACTTCAATGGGGTCTAGCAATTGATTTTGAAGCTCTAGCGCGAACGCATCTTCAAGAAGCGTTAACGCTCGGCTGGCGTCTTTACTTTGGATACAGAAACTGATTGAGTATTCTGACGAAGACTGGGTAATAAGGCTTATTGAAATATTGGCGTTCGACATCACCTCAAACACACGACTTGCCATACCTACCATGCCTTTAAGGCCAGGGCCTGCAACGTTAAACATGGTGACGTTATCAAGCTGTGAAATACCTTTAACTGACGTCCACACCTCGCTTTTTTCATTGCTGATTAGCGTACCTGGCGCAGCTGGGTTTAGTGTGTTTCTGATCAAACAAGGGATGTGGTGTTGGGCAATAGGACCGATAGTTTTCGGATGAAGTACCTTGGCACCGAAATAAGACAGCTCCATCGCTTCTTGATAGGTAAGCTTGTCTAACAGCACTGCCCCTTCAACTTGGTTCGGGTCAGCGTTATAAACACCATCTACGTCTGTCCAAATTTCACAGCAATTTGCGTCTATACACGCCGCTAAAATGGCCGCTGAATAGTCTGAGCCGTTACGCCCAAGCGTGACTTTCTCGCCCGCTTCGTTAGCAGCAACAAACCCCGGCATGACCAGAAATTCACTGCCGTCAGTAGGCACATCTGAAAAGCGCGCTTTACTAAGCGACACATCGGCAATGCTGTCTAGGTAATCGCCTTCGGCCAGCACATACTTAACCGGGTCAATAACGCGATTAGCGATACCTTTGGCAGATAGCATAGCGCTAAAAAGCGTCACCGAGATGTACTCACCAATACTTAGAATACCGGCAGCGACATTATCAGGTGCAACACCAAGCAGCTTAATACCTTCAAGGTGCTGTTTTAGTACTGAAAGGTGACTATTAATGAATTCTACCACGCTTGTATGTGCAAACCCGTCGAGTTCTTCGTTTAGGTTGTTGGCGATGCCGGTAACCGTGTCGTTCAACTTATTGAATAATGGCTGGAAATCTTCACCCGCGGCTGCTTGTTCACATAGTAGTGAAAGCGCGTTCGTTACCCCCTTTGGGGCAGAGAGTACAACCGCAGCACCGTCGGTTTGGTGGGTCGCCGTGCTAATCTCCATAACGCGCATGTATCGCGGTGCATCGGCTAGAGAAGAACCCCCAAACTTTAAGACTTTCATATGCTGCTCCTTAAGGTTACGCATGCTAAAACGTGTGTAAAAAAAAGCCCGCTCTGTGTTAGGCGGGCTTTCGTTGTCTTTTGCTTACTTGCACTAGTCAGCGACCGCCCTTTTTAAGGTGGTAATTAACATAATGGTGGTGCGAGTAAGTAGAATCTTTTTCATACAAGCAATTTGCCGTATAGACGTCTATATGTCAACCGCAGTTTTCACTACACTGTATTGCAAAAAGTGCAACACTCTACACGAAATATTGCTTATTAAGGCATACAAGGCTTACTTTGTTTGTTTTCCTAGCGATCATCCATGATATTTTGGGCAAGGAAATCAACCAGTAAACGAATCTTTGGCGCAACATTTCTATTGGAAGGAAATACTGCCCAAATAGCTTCTTGCTTGTCTTTATATTCTGGTAATACCTCTACCAATTCGCCACGTGCCAATGCTTCACGCACATAAAACCCAGGTAGCTGGGTAAGCCCCAATCCAGCCAAAGCAGCGCTACAGAGTGCGTTGCCACTGTTGTATCGCACACGTCCTTGCACTGGCAACGTTTGCACTTCTTTATTTACAACGAACCTCCAGTTGGGTTGGGAGCCTACCAACAAAGTATGTTCCTTAAGCTCTTGTAGAGATTTTGGCATCGAGTGTTGAGAAAAATAGTCTTTGCTACCGCATACAAACAAATGACGTGTAGCCAGCTTTTTAGCAACAAGTGTCGAATCTTCTAATTTGCCAATACGAATAGCGAGATCGAGACCAAGCTCCACAATATCGAGTTTTTCATTGGAGAACGTACACTGCACACTAATGCCAGCGTACTTTTGCATAAAGGTATTGAGCAATGGCGCTATGAATGCTTCGCCAAACGCTACGGGAGCGGTAAGTTTAATTAGCCCTTGCGGCGATGCTTGCAGTGCGCTCACCGCTAGCTGGGCATCTTCGAGCGCCTTTAACGCGGGCATTGCCTGCTGAAAATACTGCGTACCCGCTTCAGTAAGCGATACGCTGCGCGTTGTACGCTGTAATAATTTTACGCCTAGCTGCTTTTCAAGTGATGCGACTTTACGGCTTATCTGCGCCACTGACGTGTCGAGCTTATTTGCAGCCCCGGTAAAATTGCCAACGTCAGCTACGGCACAAAACTCGGCTATACCTTCTAGATATTTCATTATCGCCACTCGTTAGTTTAGCGTTGTTCAACACAGCGCGGTTTATTTAAGTACATTCTATTTGGCCAAATCAATTATTACAAATATGAAATAGTGATTCACTAAAACCGTATTTATCATTAGTAATCCGTCTCCTATACTTTGGCCTATAAAACATCATCGTATATTTATGATTAAGGAGTCATCACATGACATCGTTTAAAGATTCGTTGCAAGAAGGTCAAACGCACATTAAGTCAAAAGCTGCGGTGGCTTGGGGCCCGGGTGAGCCGTTAAAGATGGAAGAAGTTGACGTAGAGCTTCCTAAGAAAGGCGAAGTACTTGTACGCATCGTTGCAACTGGCGTATGCCACACTGATGCATTTACGCTGTCCGGTGATGATCCTGAAGGCGTATTCCCTTCAATTCTAGGCCACGAAGGTGGTGGTATTGTTGAAATGGTCGGTGAAGGTGTAACCAGCGTAGAAGTTGGTGATCACGTTATTCCTCTTTACACCGCAGAATGTGGCGAATGTAAGTTCTGTAAGTCAGGCAAAACTAACCTTTGCCAAGCAGTGCGCGAAACACAAGGTAAAGGCTTAATGCCAGACGGCACAAGCCGCTTCTCTAAAGATGGTGAGCCAATTTATCATTACATGGGCTGTTCAACGTTTTCTGAGTACACGGTTTTACCAGAAATATCGCTGGCGAAAGTAAACAAAACGGCGCCGTTAGAAGAAGTATGCTTACTTGGCTGTGGTGTGACAACCGGTATGGGCGCCGTGCTTAAAACGGCGAAAGTACAAGAAGGCGACACGGTTGCTATCTTTGGGTTAGGTGGTATCGGTCTATCTGCCATTATTGGTGCACGCATGGCAGGCGCCGGCCGCATTATTGGTATTGATATTAATGAAAGTAAGTTTGACCTAGCAAAACAGCTTGGTGCAACTGACGTGGTAAACCCTCAGAATTTCGATAAGCCTATTCAGGAAGTGATTGTTGAAATGACTGACGGCGGTGTTGACTACTCGTTTGAATGTATCGGCAACGTCAACGTGATGCGTTCTGCACTTGAGTGCTGTCACAAGGGTTGGGGCGAATCTGTGATCATTGGTGTAGCTGGTGCAGGACAAGAAATTTCAACGCGCCCATTCCAGTTAGTGACAGGTCGTGTATGGCGCGGCTCTGCATTTGGCGGTGTTAAAGGTCGTTCAGAGCTGCCAGGTATTGTAGAGCAATACCTAAATGGTGACTTTGGTCTTCAAGAGTTTATCACTCACACCATGGGTCTTGGTGACATTAACAATGCCTTTGATTTAATGCATAAAGGTGAAAGTATCCGCTCTGTTGTGCATATGGATAAATAATTTAAGCCTTAGCTCGGAACACGTTAGGAGAAGCTCTGCTTCTCCTTTTATCGATTACAATATCCCCTGCTCTAACGCCTTGAGTACTGCCCTCGTTCTATCTCGTACACCAAGCTTAGCCATGACTGAAGAAACTTGGTTCTTAATGGTGCCTGTTGATTTGAACATCGCATCTGCAATTTCTTTATTACTGTAACCCGCAGCGATCAAATGGAGAATTTCGACTTCTTTCTCAGTAAGTGGCTCTGGATTTTCAAACGACTCAAATTCTACGTTCAGTCCTTTCAAGCCTTGCAATACTTTTTCGGTTACCGCGGGCTGAATCAGCGTTTTGCCATTTTTTATTTGTGTAATAGTGTCTACCAGGGTTTCTAGCGATACATCTTTAAGCAGGTACCCTTTTGCACCGGCGCGCATAGCACCGTTTACCAGCTCGTGATCGTCAAACGTAGTGAGCATTAGCACTGGCGTACTAATCCCTTTATCACTCAGTGCAAGCAAAGTATCGATACCCGATAATTTGGGCATGCGAATATCCATTAATATCACATCACAGTTTAAAGCGTTTTCACTATCAATGAGCTGCTGACCATTTTCGTATTCGCCAACAACTTCAACGCTATCATCAAGCCCTAAAAGTGATTTGATGCCTTCCCTTACCAGCATTTGATCTTCAACTAAAATAAGGCGTGTTTTCATTCGCCCTCCGGTATGTGAATTGCGATGCGAAAACCCTGCTCAGTTTGTTGCCAGCTAATAGTTCCATTTAGCTCATTAACCCGTTCCTGCATTCCTTTTAGGCCATTGCCAGCCACCACATGACTTGAAGTGTCAGATGCCCTTGGTCCCTCTTCCTTTCGAACTCCTTTTGCACAAGCGCTTTCTGAATAGCTACATGATGCTTTGTCGAAGAACTGTATGCTACTTGGCTGCTCATCACTGAGTTTCTTATCTGCAGCATGCCGCACCATACTGTCGTGCATTAGTAGGTTGTAAGCGCCATTGTGTTGCGTCAGTGATAGGGAAAAATAATGCGCCTGTGTATGGCGGATCACGTTAGTTAGCGCCTCCTGCATACTTCGCAAAAGGCAATCGGCAATTCGCACGTTGGTTAACATCAAATTGTCGTCAATGTGTAGATTTACCATCGGCCTAGGCAAATCTTTAATTAGTGCGTTTACCGCTAATGAAAAATCAATAGCCGCATTTTCCCGAATGTCAGAAATCGCTTCTCTAACATCAGAGAGCAAAAGCTTTGCGATACTGTGGGACTGGTCAACGTGTTGCTTTATGGCTTGCGATTCAGTGCTTTCTAATAAATCCGCCTTTCTAGACGCGACTTGAAGGTTGATGGTAAGCGCCGTCAAATGATGCCCTAAAACATCGTGAATGTTTCGCGCTATACGCAGGCGTTCATCTTGAGTAAGCGCCTGCTTCATTAGTTGCTGAGTACTTAATAATTTTCTATTAAGCGCGTCAGCTTCTTCACGTGCTTTCGATTCTTTAATGGCCGTGTTTGACATGATCATGGCAAATAAATTGAATGTCCAAAACAGCGCGCCGGTTAAGACAGCTTGCTGCTCTTGCCACACCCATCCTTGGATGAGGATTGTGGGCAGAGCCAATGGTATTGAAAGCACGACGCACGTTTTCCAATTAACATAATAAGGAAGAATGGCGGACCAAATTACAATGAAGATGGCAAGGTAAGCATAGGGAAGCAAAAACTGGCACAGTACCGCTAATAGAAACATCGCCCATAACGTTGGCAGCCTTAACGAAGGCATACTGTGGTCATGCCTACTGACAATCACAAAAGTCACAGCTAGCATGCAAAAAATAGCAATGGCAGAGAGGGTTCGCCAATGCATGAACGAGTATTGATGATACAAGAAGTAAAGTGCAGAGCCGCTTACAAACATCCACGTAATGCATGCAGATGCGCGCTCAATATCGATGCTCACCCGCCAATGAGCAGGGATTGAGATTTTCATTCGTTTCTGACTACCTATATCTTTTCGTTCTTATAGCGTTACTTTGACAAAAAACACAGTTCAATGCATAGGCCAGAAGTCACTTTTTATTTCATGACTTCTGGCACTGTTGTCAATCTCGTGAAGTTATCACTATAAGCCTACAATTTTGTTCATTGCCAAAGGAAAGCAAGATGCAAACAATTCATGGCTTTATAGTAACGCTTCATATTTTAACGGGTGCTCTGTCACTTTTACTGTTTTGGGTGCCTAGTCTTACGAAAAAGGGCGGAAAATCCCACAAGCAATTTGGTGGTTACTATATAAAAGCAATGCTATTTACGTCTATTAGTGGCGTTATCAGCTCTACTATGGTGTTGTTTATTCCGCTAGTCATCTACCCAACAATGCCCGAGCACTTTGAGTCTGTTGCTTATTTCACTGCCTATCTTAGAGGTCAATATCTCTTTTTGCTGATGTTAAGCCTGTTGGTATGGAACAACGTAAGGCATTCCGTAGCGGTGCTTAAAGCGAAGCAAAATCTTGAGCAACTGCGTACTATCGAGTATCTGTGGCTACCCGCTCTGCTTATTGTTGTAGCTTCTATTGCATTGTATCAAGGTATTACGTACGGCATTACGTTAACCTGTATTTTTGCCCCTATCGCGCTGTTAAATGCCATTGGTATTGCGCGCTATGTTTATCAAAAAAACATCGTGGCAGGTGCGTGGGTAACTGAGCACATTGGGCATATCATTGGTTCTGGTATTGGAGCATATACCGCATTTTTTGCCTTTGGAGGACGCGTACTATTTGAAGGCTCGCCGTCACTGCAAATTGTCAGTTGGGTTCTACCTGCTCTTATAGGCGTTCCTTTTTCAATCTGGCTTAGCTGTAAATACAAACCAAAATCATCTGGTCGTAATACGTCTTCTTTAAAACCTAAGGTAGTGAAAAGTTAAACTTAAAAGTGATATATAAAAATTCAATTCAGCAGTTGTTATCAATGCCACGGTTAGGGCCTGTTTACATAACGGTGGCATTGCCACTTGGACAACAAGCCATCAAATGTGTAACGTAAGAAATGGCAATAACGCCATCACTAACCAGTGTGAACATCGAGCGCTAAATTATGAAAAAGCACCAATCAGCAGCACTTAAAATATTGAAAGATACACTATCATTTCAAACGTCTAAGCGTAGTCTCGCTGTTAGTGCGGCCTGTATTAGTTTAGGGCTAGTTTTAAGTGCACATGCGAACGCATATCATGAAGACAATTCAACACCGCAAACCAGTGACCGAGCGCAAATGAATACCACACCGACACTTGCAACGCTCACTAACTTCCAAAAAAACGCGCCCTTCATGTATTCTTCGGGCTTGCCTGATGCCTCTCATCTTTCTTTGTTAAAAGAGGAAGGAGTGACGCACGTTATAGACTTGATCCCAGGAAATCGAGCTAGTGAGATTTTAACTACCTCAGAATTAGGGCTCGACTACTTTAATGTGCCCGTTGATTGGGAAGGCCCCACATTAGCCAACTTTTTAAACTACGCAGCATTCATGCAAAGCGTAGATATCGAAAAAGACAAGGTACTCACGCACTGCAAACTGAATTGGCGAGGTGCCGCTTTTACCTATCTTTATAGAATTAACGTACTGGGAGAAAGTGAACAAGCTGCCAAAAAAGACCTTATGGCTATTTGGCACCCGAATCCAACATGGTTCGCCTTCATGAACGAGGTAATTGCCCACTACAATGAGGTAAACGGTAAAGAAGTAGCGATGTCGTTCGAGGCTGCCGCTCCTGAAAACCACTAAATTTCTGGCTTACCGAGAATAATGGCGGTCTAAGACCCTCTCGTCCCCACCAAACATATATGAAATTTCAGATTCATCATTGACACATACGGAATTTCATATACGATACATCACATACGAAATTTCATATGTGATGTGATTTATGTCGACTTGTTCTGATTCTGCGCAGCTACAGCCTTTAACATTTTTCAAATGCTTGTCGGAAGACACCCGCTTAAAGACGCTTTTAATGCTCAGCATAAAAGGTGAGCTATGCGTGTGCGACCTTACTGATGCGCTTCAATTAAGCCAGCCCAAAATTTCACGCCATCTCGCTGACTTACGAAAGTGCGGTTTAGTTCTCGATACTCGTAAGGGCAAATGGGTGTATTACCAGCTCCATCCTGACCTACCCGCTTGGGCGCTGGAGGTCATTAAGAACACCGCTATTCACAACAATGAGTATATTAGCGAGGCGTTAGCGAATTTGTCCTGCGAGAATTGCTAGATTCCAAACTTTCTGAATGGCACAAAGACCGCTGCAAAAATGCACAGCAAAGGTCAACAGGCCCTAGTGTTAATTGCAGCTTAATACGTCGCCAAGTATCTGTTTTTTCGAAGTCTTATTCTATCTATTACAGCTACCCACAGTAGCCTCGACCATTAAACAAGGTTTTTTATGAAGATTTTATATATTTGTACGCACAACCGTTGCCGCAGCATTCTTTGCGAGGCCATCACTAACGCCTCGAACGGCAATGTTGAAGCTCGTAGTGCTGGCAGCCAGCCTGTCGGTGAAGTACACCCTCTTTCTCTTAAATACCTTGCAGAGCGAGGATTTGATACAAACGGGCTTCAAAGTCAGTCGTGGGATGAATTTGAAGATTTTGACGCTGATCTTGTCGTCACCGTTTGTGATTCAGCGGCGGGTGAGTCATGCCCTGTTTATTTCGGTAAATCGCTTAAAGTGCACTGGGGCTTAGAAGACCCGTCAAAGTTAGAAGGTAGCGAGCAAGAGAAAGCCGCCGCATTCAACAACACCATAGATATTATTGAAAAACGTGTAGCGGCATTAGCAGAACTTGCTGAGAAAAACTTAGATAAAGCAGCACTTAAAGAGGCACTATCAAAATTAGGTGCCCAGTAATGAGTAAAGGTGAATCAATGAGCCCAAATGTATCCGAAAGCCCAGACATATCATCAGCACAAAGCCCTTCTGATAACGCGGTAATGGAACAAATGCAAAAGCCCATTATGGCTAACTTTACATCAACGTTCTCAGATCACAAGCCGCGCATTTTGTTACTTTACGGCTCGCTGCGAGAACGCTCGTACAGCCGCCTAGTAATTGAAGAGTCGGCGCGGTTGCTCGAATACTTTGGCGCTGAAGCCAAAATCTTTGACCCTCGTGGATTGCCGCAGCCAGATACTGAAGATGAGTCACATCCGAAAGTTAAAGAGCTACGCGAGCTTATGATGTGGTCTGAAGGTCAAATTTGGTGTTCACCTGAGCGTCACGGCAGCATGACTGGCATTATGAAAAGCATGATCGATTGGGTACCGCTTAGCCTTGGTGGCGTGCGTCCGACACAAGGGAAAACGCTGGCCATTATGCAGGTATCTGGTGGCTCACAATCATTTAATGCAGTAAATCAAATGCGTATTTTAGGACGCTGGATGCGCATGTTAACCATCCCTAACCAGTCTTCTGTAGCAAAAGCGTTTTTAGAATTTGAAGACGATGGTCGCATGAAACCGTCCCCTTACTACAACCGCATAGTGGACGTAGTTGAAGAGTTGGTGAAATTTACTTTGCTTACCCGCGACAACAAGGACTTTTTAGTTGATCGCTATTCCGAGCGCGTTGAAAGCGCAGAGGAAGTGAGTAAGCGTGTTAATCAAAAATCGCTGTAAAATTAAGACAAAGGTGAGTAGAAATGGGGTTCTTTGAACGTTATTTATCAGTGTGGGTTGGTCTTTGCATTATTGCGGGGGTGGGCCTAGGTTATACTTTGCCTGGCGTATTCGAGTCTATTGCAGCGCTTGAATATGCACACGTAAATCTTGTAGTGGCAGTACTTATTTGGCTAATGATTTACCCAATGATGGTGCAAATAGACTTCGGCTCTATTAAAGATGTGGGTAAAAAACCAAAAGGCTTAGTGCTTACACTCGTGGTTAACTGGCTTATTAAGCCATTCACTATGGCGCTCTTGGGCTGGCTATTCTTTAAAGGTATTTTTGCCGACTGGGTAGACCCGCAAACCGCTACTGAATACATTGCCGGCATGATTTTACTGGGCGTTGCTCCTTGTACTGCCATGGTTTTTGTCTGGAGTCACCTAACAAAAGGAGACGCTAACTATACGCTGGTGCAGGTATCGATAAACGACCTTATTATGGTCGTTGCCTTTGCACCACTTACCGCCATGCTGCTTGGCGTAACAGATATCACTGTTCCTTGGGACACACTGCTTCTTTCTGTAGCGCTCTATGTAGTATTACCGTTGGTCGCGGGTTATATAACGCGCCGCCACTTGGAAAACAAAAACAACAGCGCGCAGAAAACAGGTTCAGGAAATGACGCTGTTAACGCGCTAGTAAGTAAATTTAAGCCGTTCTCAGTAATTGGGTTACTGCTTACTATTGTTATTTTGTTTGGCCTTCAAGCAGAAACTATATTATCGCAGCCCCAAGATATCGTACTTATTGCGATACCACTGCTAATACAAACTTACGGTATTTTTGCTATTGCCTACTTTGCAGCAAAACGCATGAAACTACCGCACAATGTTGCAGCGCCGGCATGTATGATTGGTACGTCAAACTTCTTTGAATTGGCAGTAGCCGTAGCCATTTCACTATTTGGCTTACACAGCGGCGCAGCACTTGCCACTGTGGTGGGTGTATTAGTTGAAGTGCCCGTTATGCTTTCGCTAGTGTGGTTTGCGAACAAAACGCGCCACTGGTTTGACTAAGCGCATATGAAAAAGGGCGAACCGCAGTTCGCCCCTTTTCATCAATTTTTCTCATCAACCTTTATCAACGCTTTTTACAACGCTCTTTATAAGTCGTTAAAATCTTAACCCGCAATCGCTGGTTTGTAAGTATCGGGAAGAATAAAGCCAAAGCGCTGCAAAACTGACGTTAGTACGTCTCGCTTTATCGGCTTTTCAATAAAACCCAGTGCACCTAAAGACATCACTTTTTCTTGCATCATTGGCTGAATATCGCCAGACACGACGATAACAAACGTTTCTAGTTGACGGCGTTTTATTTCACTCAACACACTGATACCACCAAGAACAGGCATGGTCAGGTCCAGTAAAACCAAATCTATTGTGTGATGAGCCAATACTTCCAACGCGTCCATACCATTTGACACTTCGTAAATAGTTTCAGCAAAGCCATCTGGCAAATTGCTTCTCGCCATTTTTCGCGCCAGCGCCGAGTCATCACAAATAAGAATATTAAAACCCATCAAATACAAACTTATAATTGGTTATTAATCCGCCAACAGAATACATTAAACGAAAGTATAATAAAACAAAAAAGTGTCTGATAATTGGTAACTTAATCGCTATCTGCGCCAGACTTCACTCTTCAAGCTATCTATTTTGTGGTAGATATAGCGAGTAACAAAATAAGGAACACAAGACCATGCAAGAGTTAGCTACTAGCCAAGACAAGAGTTTGGTAAGAAAGGTTGCCTATCAAATTTTGTCTCATTTCGATAAGAGTTATCGATGGTTCACCCGCATCACTCGTGGCGCTCAAGAAAGGTTCGAAAAAGGAAATTGGAAAGAAACTCAGCTTGCCTCTAAAGAGCGAATAACCATTTACGAGCAAAGCCTGTCAGATGCTGTCGCCGAAATTTATCAGCTAACTCAAGTACATCAAAAAGACGACGCTTTCTGGCAAGAGCTTAAGAAAGTATTTGCATTACAGCTAGAAGGCCACCCGCAGTTTGAGCTAGCCGAAACCTTTTACAACTCTGTAATTGGCCGCTTGTTTAAACATAGAAAAATCGATAACGATATGATGTTTGTCTTGCCCAGCCGCTGTTTCTTACCCGGGCAAGACAGAGACAAAGTGATTAACAGCTTCGACACCACCACCACGGTGCGTGAAATGTACGAGTCAATTTTTAAGATATATCGATACAACATTCCATTTGAAAACTTCGAGCGAGACCTACAGAACCTTGAAAGCGCGCTTCGCGCTCGGTTGAATAAGGAGCAGCTAGCCAGCGTTCAAGCTGTGGAAATCCTTAAGCCTACGTTTTTTAGAGGAAAAGCCGCTTACCTGATTGGGCGAATTTGCATGCCCGACGAAACGCTGCCGTTTGTTATCGCTATGAGACGCTATAACGAACCCCATATGTTTGTGGATGCGCTGCTAACTGATCGCACAGACTTAAGCGTTATTTTCGGTTTTGCTCGCAGCTACTTTATGGCTGACACTCAAAACCCTGCGGAAGTTGCCGCCTTTCTTCAAGAGCTTCTCCCCAATAAAAAGCACTTCGAGCTGTACATGGCAATGGGACACTACAAGCACGGTAAAACAGTGTTTTATCGCAACTTCTTGCAGCACATGGACGAGTCGGACGACAAATTTGAGGCCGCCCCGGGCATTCGAGGCCTGGTCATGATGGTTTTCCATCTTCCGTCTTATGGCGTGGTGTTTAAGATTATTAAAGACGAGTTTGCAGAGAGCAAAAAAATCACGCGTGAGCACGTTAAGGAATGCTACAAACTCGTAAAAATGTCAGACCGTGTGGGCCGAATGGCCGACACTCATGAATATGTGAATTTTAGGTTTCCGCTAGACAGAATTGAGCCTGAGTTAATTGATGAACTCAAAGAGACGTGTGCATCGAGCTTAGAATTCACTGAATCTGAACTCATCATTAAACACATGTACATTGAACGGAAAATGACGCCGCTTAATCTGTATCTACAAGAAGAAACAGATGAAGAGAAAATTACCCGTGCACTAGATGAGCTTGGACTGTGCATTAAGCAAATTGCCATGGCCAACATATTTCCTGGCGACATGCTACATAAAAACTTCGGTATTACCCGTCATGGCCGCGTTATTTTCTACGACTATGATGAAATTTGTTTAATGAATGAGCGCAATTTTAGATCCCTGCCGAAATCTGACGATCCTTATGCTATTGATACGCTCTCGGTAGCGCCTAACGACGTATTCCCTGAACAGTTTGAGCATTTCATTGTAGGTAAACGCAAGTTCAAAGATATACTTAAATCGTTACACGGTGATTTGATGACCCCTGAATATTGGCACGAAGTTCAGGAAAAATGTGCACGAGGCGATGTTCAACACTTCACGCCTTATAACGCCAGCATGCGTTTTGACAGAGGCTAACTAAGTTAAGTGTTTGATTAAGGTGCACGTTGACCGGGGCCCCAGTGTAGTTCAATAGTGTAGAGCAAGCCAATGCACTGTGCATGCGCCCCCTAGGGCACTAGACACCTGAACAAATTGTCGCTACATGCGAAAAAGCTTAAAAGTGATCGTTTCGTTACTTAACACTCGTAAAAGCATGTGAAAGCGATACTGCTTTGCGACTGCTTGATTTTGCTTGCTGACGATTAATCGCCACATAATGGCAACAGCAACGCCAAACAAGTGTGTGAATGTTGATAAACAAAAGAAGCGTAATAATGAAAGTGCTACTTGTAGAAGATGATCCAAAGGTTGCCTCGCACATTGCAAATGGACTATTGGGTGAAGGGCATGAATGTATTACTGTAGGTGATGGAACATCAGGCTACCAACAGGCGTCAAGTAACGAATTAGACGCCGTAATTCTGGATGTGATGCTGCCCGAACTCGACGGTTTTTCTGTTTTAGAAAAACTTCGCGAAGAAGGCAACACAACGCCCGTTTTATTACTGAGTGCAAAAAGTCAGGTTGAAGACAAGGTCAAAGGCCTTCGCACAGGCGCTAATGATTATTTAACTAAGCCTTTTGCCTTTGAAGAGTTACTTGCTCGCGTTGAGGGCCTTGCAGGTCGTAACAAAAAAGGTGAAGACAAAACGCTGATAAAAGTAGGCGACCTCACTCTAGACCTGGTTAACCGCAAAGTACTGCGTGGCGATCAAGAGATCGACCTGCAGTCTAAAGAATTTCAATTGCTTGAATGCCTGCTCCGTCACAAGGGTAAAGTCGTGACGCGAAGCATGCTGCTTGAGCAGGTTTGGAACTATCATTTCGACCCGCAAACGAATGTGATAGATGTTCACATTAGCCGCTTGCGTCAAAAAGTGGATAAGGCGTTTAATGTCCCGCTTATCGAAACCGTAAGAGGCACAGGGTATCGAATAGCGGATGGGCTTGCATGATAGCAATACGCGACTTTACGCGTAGTTCAAGTTTTCGCGTAGGCGTATTGCTCACCACTCTAGCTTGTATTGCCATTGTTTTAATTGTTTATTTTTGGCGATTAACGAGCAGCGACTTGTTTATTTCGGAATCGAATGCTGCCGTTAATGCCAAAACAAACGCGCTTATTACTCTCTATGAAAACCTCGGTATTGACGCGGTTAAGTTAGCGATAGCCAAAGACAATGGCCAACATTCGCCAAATGGCTCAACAATCACCTCAGCCTCCGACCACCTACGTTCATTTGTTGCACTGAGTAAAGATGAACAAGTTGTGGCTGGCAATTTGTCGTCAATTCCCCTTGTTCTTGAGCGCCACAAAGGCGCCAGTTTTGCTACCGCAGAAATAGTTATCACACGCCCCAATAGCACAACGAGAAAAACGCTGCGCCAAGCACTTATGAGAGAAGTAACCCTTGGCGATCAAGTGCTTTACGTTGGTCGTGGCATTGACGATTTATACAGCGCACAGTGGTTTGGTAAAACGTTCAGCTGGATCATTGTGGTGTTGCTTTGTACCTTGAGTGTGCTGAGCTTCGCTATAGCCGTTTACGTGGTTAATCGAATTAACCGCATGTCGCAAACGGCGGATAAGATTATCAAAACGGGAAACCTGCAAGAGCGTTTAGAAATTGACAGTAATTGGGACGATCTGAGCAGTTTGTCATTTGTGTTTAATCAAATGCTCGATACTATCGAGAGTTCAGTCAACAATATAAAGTCAGTGACCGATAGCATCGCCCATGACCTTCGCACTCCATTATCTCGACTTCGTAACACGCTAGAAAAAATCGAAGACACTCAACTAAGGGAAGATACAACTCAAGAAGCCGACAACCTTCTAAACATGTTTAACAGCTTGTTACGCATAAGTGGGCTTGAAACCACCAATAAGAAAGAAGGCTTTTGTTCCACTGACGTACGCGCCATCGTAGAGGACGTGGTTGACCTGTATCACCCCCTTGCAGAAGAGCGCGACATTACCCTATCGAGCGAGCTCGATGCAGTTACAATGCTTGCCGATCCTAACCTGCTATTTCAAGCTGTAGCTAACGTGTTAGACAACGCCATAAAGTACTCTAACGAAAAAAGTGTGGTCACCGTAAAGCTCTCTACCACAGCAAGTCATATCGTGATTGCCGTGAACGATGCGGGAATTGGCGTGGGAGAACATGAAATTGTGAATCTGGAGCGCCGATTTTATCGGGCAGACGGCAGTAGAACCAGTAAGGGAAATGGGTTGGGCTTATCGCTTGTGTCTGCCATTGTGAAGTTACACGACGGCCACATTTGGTTTATTCACGACCCGCTAGTTAAAGGGCACGGGTTAGGTGTGGTATTTACATTTAAGCGTTAAACTTTGGACTATTGCTTTTGTCGACAAAAAATAAAAAACGCTGACGCTTTTTTCTTAGCATCAGCGTTTTTATCCTACATTTTCAACGTTGTGATTTGTGCCAGTCGCTTACGCTAACAGCGACTTCACGTACGCTTTAATCTCTTCATCTTGACCGTGGTCAAATAGACACTGCTGGAAACGCTCGCCAGATACGGCTGTTTTAACCAGTTCAACGTCCATTTTTTTCAGTGAATCGACGTAGCTCTCTGGAGCCAACGCACGTTTCAAATCTGCGAGAATACCAGCGTTTCGTACTTGAGGTTCTTTACGTTCAACGGGATAGCCCGCGCCACGCTCGCCTGTTAACGCTTTCTCAAAGATATAACGCGCATTAAGTTCAGCGCCCCATCCAAAGCCTTTTGCAAAAGGTAACGCTAACGCATTTCCATTGTTAACTTGGTTAAACAAAAATGCATCTGAAGGGTCGATACAATAACCGCAAAATACGCCTGGATGAGCATTCAATGACATCATAGCCCCTTGACCCGTACCACAGCCTGAAATCACAAAATCGACAACTTTTGAGTTGAGTAGAATAGCTCCCATTATGCCTAAGTGCACATAGGTAAGATGGTGATCAGTTTCGCTGTTCATACCCACATTGAATACAGCGTGTCCCAGTGAGTCCGCCACGCTTGTAAGCTCATTTAATATTACCGGATTCTTAGCCGCCTGACTGTTTTCCATCATCAATGCAACTTTCATGAACGCTCCTAAGCAAAGAAAAATAACGAATTAAACGCTTACATTAGCATGGAACGAAATGCCACCTCACGGGTAATGCCAAAGTAAATGTCGATTAGTTTCAAATGTGAAACGAAAACGGAAATATATGAAGATGGAGGGCCGACGAGTAACAACTCACTGACCAGTAAATCTACTGGCCAGCATTTTTCAAAAACGAGGTTAATGGCGTATTAGTCTGTTTGTTTTTGCATAAATATGGTGACTTCTGCCATCACAATGCCAAACTTACGAATATACGAACGGTTCATCATAGTACTGTCGTCAAATGCCCAAAACCAATCGTCAAACGTCACTGAATAGGTAGTGTCATCCACCGGCAAATCCATCTCGTAATGAAAGTTAAATGCGTTGCCAAAGCTTGTGCCCTTGGCTGGACCATCAATGTCACTCGCGCGACCCACATAGCTATTATCACTCTGCTTTACGATGGTCCAAGTACGGGACGTTGGACCGTCGCCCACACCGTAATTAAAGGATTCATCAAGGGTTAACGTATCGCCATCTACTGAACCATCGATGTCTACTACGAACCTTTGCACCACCTCGCCCGAGCGGTTCTGAACAATGCCCCAGGCTTTAACGTTCCCATCAAAAAATTGCTCAATATCGAAAACAGGCGATACAGACCTGTAGTCTTCACCATCGACTGAAACAGAGCATCCGGATAGCCCTGCCACCGTTAAAGCGGCAATTCCGATTCCTAAAACAAACTTCACCGTATTCTTTATCACTTTCGCAACCTTAATCAATTGACGAGATAGACTTGGCGTAATGCTAATAAAGCGTTGCCCTTATCCGTTTCCCAATAACTTCTTTCTAAATTTTGGCTCAGACGTTTTATCGCTTAGCCAGATATCAAAAAAACGCTGTGTAAATACTTTGTCTTCAATTTCATCAGCCTTTTCACCGTTCACGTAAAACACACTCGTGCCATCTTTCGTAGCGATACCGGTAATGACATCGCCCTCGCTGACGTCAGGAAAGATACTATTCATTAGGGAAAGCCACTTGTCTGAGTCGTCAGCCGATAGGTCTCCTTGCTTTTTCATTTCATCGATAGAACGCTGGGCAATTTTCTTGCCTTCCAAGTCTCGCTGGTACGTTAACTTTAGTGCAAAGGGGGGCTGGTTTTGGTAAGCGCCATCAGGCGCATAAAGCTCACCGGTATACACATCCCAGAAGTAGTAAGAGAACATTCCTTTTCCAACGAGCTTTGCATTGGGAACATAATTGCTGATGTGCTTTGCATCTGGCTCTTGCGCAACCGCATTCTTTGACATGATTAGCCCGCTTGTTGATAACGAAACAAAAAGAATGATGGAAAACATCTTCGCAGCCATGCTAGCGCTATACATCGAATATCCCCACACACCACTGGCACTTTCTGGGCGCATTGGTAAGGATTTAGCTCTCAACTGGCGAAATAGGCCATACATTTTGATAACCATAACTATGCTCTTATTAGCGTAATAAACATTACAGGTCTTTTATTGAATTTCTATCTGGTTATACTCTTGCCTCCACACATTTGATCAACTGACACTAGGCTCTCGTTGTGCTTCCCCTTGATGTATTTAAATCGTCATTAACCCTGCCCTCACCGCTAGTCCCATTTAAGCCAAATTGGGAAGGTGCCAGCAAGGTATCGCTATTTGTTAAACGTGATGATGCTATTCACCCTGTAATGTCAGGTAATAAATGGCGAAAGCTAAGTCATGCGCTCACCAGCCCGTTGCCAAAAACGATTGTGAGTTTCGGCGGCGGTTTTTCTAACCACCTGCATGCACTAGGCTTTGTTTGTTATAAATTGGGCATTCCTTTTAACGCCGTTATTCGCGGTGACTACAGCGCTGCACCTACACCCATGATTGAGGATTTGAAAAGTTGGGGCACCCGTATCGACTATGTAGACCGAGTCACTTACAAAAAGCGAAACGATAGCGCATATCTACTTCATCTTAAGCAGCAGCAACCTGACGCGATGATCATTCCTGAGGGCGGAAGCCAAGCACAAGCGCTTCAAGGGATAAAGGACATGGTTGATGAAATCGACATAGACTTTGATTTTATTGTCGCTCCTGTCGCTAGTGGGGCCACTTTGGCGGGAATAGTCAGTGCATTGAATAAACGTAATGAAAATAATGCGAAAGACACTCTCCATCACACTGGTTGCAACGCTGTCGGTGTTGGCGTGCTGAAGGGTGAAGACTACTTAGAAGGATTAGTCGAACAATTTCTTCCAGCCTCGCTTGGGCGGTCAAATTGGCATATTGACCACAACTACCACTTCGGTGGTTACGCCAAAGCGCCAAATGAGCTTCAAACCTTCTGCAACGATTTTAATAATACTTTCGATTTTGATATCGAGCCTGTTTATTCCGGCAAAGCCTTTTGGGCAGTTAAAGATATGCTGGCCAAAGGTATGTTTGAAGACGGGTCACGCATTGTTGTACTGCACACAGGCGGCTTGCAAGGCGCAAGATAAAACCTTTTATAACAGAGTGTTGCGCTCACTACCTTTCGGTGTTACAACTATCCCTGTGAGCTTGCTCACAATTCTTTTAAACACTAAACAACGATAACAACAAGAAGTTTGTCGCAGGATGCGGCATAAACATTAGCGCTTGCTACCTGCAAACTTCATCAAGGAATGATTATGAAAGATATTTTCTTCTTCGACTCAATGTTAACCCCTAAGATTATCACTTTCGTGTACTGGCTATTGCTTTTAGGATCTGTGGTAAGTGGCGTCACAACGATGTTTGTAGGGTACGACGCGAGTTTTGTATACGGCCTATTTATTATCGTGTCTGGCTGTATTGGCGCAAGAATATGGTGCGAACTGCTTATCGTACTTTTCAAAATTCACAGCAACCTTCAGAAAATTGCTAGTAAAGAATAGTGCTATACCAAGGCTAGCGCTTCTCTAGGTAGCGCTGGCAATCCATCTAGTACTTTGATTGTGTAAGACCATTAGTATCAATCTGCGACAGGATAGCCAAACAACCGCTTTAACTTTGCTTTAATCCCTTTTGCGTGTTGAAGCTGTTCACGAAGCACACCTATTTGACTGAAGTTGGCGCTAAGTGGATTGTCCTTAGGCATTTTTCCTAAAATGCCGTACTTTATCCTTATCGTTTTGTCTTCTTCAGCGAACGTGCCGAATAACTTATCCCATATAATAAGTACGCCACCATAATTTTTATCAATGTAAGGTTTATTCGTTGCGTGATGAATACGGTGATGCGTAGGCGTGTTGAAGATGCGCTCTACCCAGCCTAAGTGTCCAATCGTTTGAGTGTGCACGAAAAACTGGTACGCCAGATTGATAGCGACAATGGCAAAGACCAGACTTGGCGAAAAACCAACAAGAATCATGGGTACCCAGAAGAGCCACATGCCCACAAACGGATACAAAACGCTTTGCCTGAAAGCCGTAGTAAAATTCATTTTTGTTGAACTGTGATGTACCACATGCGCTAGCCAAAACCAGTGTATGTTGTGTGACGCGCGATGAAACCAGTAATACAAAAAGTCTTGTAGGACAAAACCTGCAAAAAGTGACAGTGCACTAAGCTCTACTTTAAATAGTGAAAACTGGTGCAACCAAATAAAAAAAGGCATTAGTAGAAGCAATACTAAGGCATCAGAGCCCTGGTGAAGTAGTGCAAGTAAGGCATTATTCACACTGTCTTTTACATTGTAAAACTGTCGTGCTTTTTTAAATTCAACAAAAACACACAGTAGAAATACGGGGCTCAAGCCTAGCAAAATAAGTTCAACGGGGATCAAAGCGTGCTCCTAACTTATCTAGACATTGCTCAATATCGTTTTGCAGTAGGCGCGACAGTAACCAGCTAGGTATGTACCAGGGGGCGCGACAGGTTATGCGATAAGAAACCTTTGTAACATTTTCTTGTGACGTGAACGCAATAGCGCCCCTGTGCGCCTTCACTGGGAAGTCATCAACCACTCTATACTCAATGCCGTTTGTATCTGCGTGAACAATCTCTTCTTTAAAGCGTACTCCCAGAATAGTGACTTCTCTTACGCAGCCCTTTCCGCCGCTAATCTCATTATCATTTTCTGCTTTCAATACCTTAAATGACGCGTTGAAAAAATCGCTTAAATTCTGGTGATCAAGCAGCGTATCGCGCAGTTCTTTGGGCATGGCAGCAATATTTTTTTGGTAGTAAACGTTAACCATCTACGTTATTTCCTTTTTTGACGGCTCCTAGCATAAATTGACATTTCTATTTTATCTTGCGTTAATGCGACAGTGTTTTTGTTATTTTGCGACAAGCATATGCCATCAGTTTCCTCAGCCTATATCCAAAGTACGGTGAGCTATTTAGTTAGCTTAGGCGTTAATGCCGACAATGTTTCGTTAACTACCCAAAAGCATGACTCACTGTCTGGCTCTTCACGTGTTGATATGGATGTATACGTTGAGCTGTTAAACCAAGGGGTCGCATTAACCAACAATTCGTTATTTGGTTTTGAATTAGGTAAACATATTCAGGCGAAAGATTACGGGGTGCTGGGTTACCTTGTTGAAAGCTGCGAAAACTTGGCTCAAGCCATAAATGCGCTTACCCGCTTTGACGCTTTAGTCGCTGACATCGGCACCACTAGCGTGTTTTTCGAACCTGACAATACCCGCGTTGAGTGGGTACCCAAAAGCGCCGATTGCAAGCAGATGGTATTGCGCAACACCACAGCCTGGGTAGCAACTGTCTACAAGATATTAGGTTCTGCCTGTAAACTGAATGCCATCACCTTTACGTTTCCTTTGAGCGATTCGGAAAAAGCCATGCTAGCGATGTGGTTCAATTGTGAGGTGGTTGAAAACGCCAACACCAACGCCATTATTTTTCCTCAGCACCTTTTACATATTACATTTACCAGCGAGAACAAAGCGATGTTTAGTGCGCTCGTAAAAGTATCCGAAGAAGAACTAATGGCGAGCAAAGGCGGCGACCGTGTTCAATGTGCCAATAGCCAGTTCTACGCTAATCAGCATGAAGACATAAGTCATAGAGTCGTTGCGCTTTTAAAAGCCAATCCAACCTTAAAAGGCTGCGATCAGCAACGCGTAGCCAATGCACTTTTTATCAGTCCGCGCACCTTACAGCGAAAATTGAAGCAAAGTGGCACTAGTTTTCAACAAATTCTCAATAGCGAACGCAAAGCCCGCTTAGATGATTTGCTGAAACATCACTCCATCGCTGATACCGCAGATTTATTGGGGTTTCAGGAACAATCATCATTTACCCACGCCTTTAAAAAGTGGTACTCAACAACACCACTGAAATACCAAAAACAACTTTTAGCGCCTTACAGCTAATGTCCACTTCCTCATCGCCGAACTATTAAGTCGCGTTGAAAAACAACCGATAAAAAGCAATCGCTCTAGGGACTGTTGACCTTTGGTGTACGAATTTTGGTCTAAATGGAAGCCTTTTAATCGCGAAACAGTCCTGCAAGCCTAGCGGGCTAAGTTAAAGGACTGTGACAAAGAGTAAAAGGCTTCCATAACGACCCCTTCGGGCAGCGCCTTTGTGCCATCTATACTGCGTTGAATGTTCTCGATTTAGAACCACTAAACCGTCAAACATTCGCCTTGTCTAGATGGCACACAGACCGCTGCAAAAATGTACAACAAAGGTCAACAGGCCCTAGGTTAGTCTCTTAGTATGAAATGGTAATGTTTAGCTATCGCAATGGTGAATATTAAACTAATGTGACGCAGTAAGCGTAGGTATTAGCAAGTGTCCAGCAACGCTAACTTACAGGAGATGCGCTATGATCGACCGTCCAGTTACATTGCCAACGCCATTAAACGTACTCGTGTCGAAGTCACTAAGCTTATGTGAGCTTATGTTACCCGTATGCGATGTGTTTTACCCCTTTGCTGCCATCTATGAAAACGGCCGAGTAGGTTGTATTTTCAACGACGAAACACAAGGTAAGAAGCGAGAGTCACAGCTTATCGAGCAGCTTCAGTGGCGAATTATCGATACCACCACCGACACAAACAGCTACAGCGTATTGGTTTATGCTGCGGCGGTTAATACCCAAGACAGTAAAACCCTCGACGCCATTGCCATAGCCACTGCTACACCAAATCATGAAGAGCGTTTGATTCTTTACCCTTATTACAAAGTTGATGATAAGGTAGTCATATCGCCACCAATTGATACGGTTACCCGCTGAAATTCGAGCGACTTTATATTTTAAACCGAGCAGAATTGCAGACACGTTATTAATTTTAAAAACGTGTCTGCTTTCGTATCAGCTCAAACTTCTATTGAACGACGTATCTCGGCGTAGACCATAAACGGTCAATAATGAGGCCTTGGAAAGGTAGGCCGCTAGTAGGTGTGCAATACCTTTTACATTCGTTGTTACGATTAAAATTTTTTGTACTGTCATGGGCTGTCTTTGCTTGCCAAATCCCATTGGTCTGCTAGCATTCAGCCCAAAATTCATTAGCAAAATTAGGGATTAGTTATTATGTCTCGCGTTTTAATTATTGGTGCTGGCGGTGTTGCGTCGGTAACTGTGAAAAAATGTGCACGTTTACCGCAACATTTCGACGAAATTTACTTAGCAAGCCGCACGGTATCTAAGTGTGAAGCGCTACAGCAAGAAGTAGGTGCAGATCGCGTTAAGGGTGTTTTCGCTGTTGATGCTGACAACGCAAAAGAAGTGGAAGCACTTATCAACGAAGTAAAGCCAGACCTAGTAATCAACCTTGCGTTGCCATATCAAGACCTTCCAATCATGGATGCATGTCTTGCAACTAATACTGATTACCTAGACACCGCCAATTACGAGCCTAAAGACGAAGCGAAATTTGAATACTCGTGGCAGTGGGCTTACCAAGACAAGTTTAAAGACGCGGGCATTATGGCCCTTCTTGGCAGTGGCTTTGATCCAGGTGTAACTAACGTTTACACAGCATATGCAGCTAAGCATTACTTCGACGAAATCCACTATCTTGATATCGTAGACTGTAACGGGGGCGATCACGGCCAGGCTTTCGCGACTAACTTCAACCCTGAAATCAACATTCGTGAGATTACCCAACGCGGTCGCTATTGGGAAAACGGCGAGTGGAAAGAAACCGATCCGTTAAGCGTACGTGAAGATCTGGACTATCAAAACATTGGTGTTCGCGCATCTTACCTGTTGTTCCACGAAGAGCTAGAGTCTATTGTTAAGCACTTCCCTACCCTTAAGCGTGCACGCTTCTGGATGACCTTTGGCGATGCTTACCTTAACCACCTGCGTGTACTTGAAGGTATTGGTATGACTAGCATTGAGCCAGTTGAATTCCAAGGCCAGAAGATTGTACCACTAGAGTTCTTGAAAGCAGTACTTCCTAACCCAGGCTCACTTGCTGAAGGTTATAGCGGTATGACGTGCATTGGCACTTACATCACAGGCATTAAAGATGGCAAAGAAAAAACTATCTTTATCTATAACAACTGTGACCACGCGAAATGTAACGAAGAGGTAGGCGCGCAAGCAGTATCTTACACCACAGGTGTTCCTGCGATGATTGGCGCAGCGCTTATGCTTAACGGCACATGGAAAGAAGCAGGTGTATGGAACATGGAACAATTCGATCCAGACCCATTCATGGATATGCTTAACGAGCATGGTCTGCCATGGCACGTACTCGAATGTGAAGGTAGCCCTTTCACTAAATAATTGAAACATCAGGGCGCTTAATTCAAGCGCCCTTTTTTATTAACGCCACTATTTAAATCTAGATCAGATTACTGGAATGTAGGATACAGAGTAGTTTTGAGCTACGACCTGTAATGTAATACATTAGGCGTTTGATAAATGTTGAAAGCCGTTTTATTTTTTGGAGCTTTATCCCATTGACCGATTTAACTCAACGTACTGATATTCCCTCTCCTTGCTACGTGCTGGAAGAAGCAAAATTAATTAAAAACCTTGAGCTGATGAAACGGGTTCAAGACGAATCTGGCGCGCGCATTATCTTGGCGCTTAAAGGATTTTCTATGTGGTCTTGCTTCGACATCATCAAACAGTACTTACACGGAGCAACGGCCAGTTCGGTTTGGGAGGCGAAACTTGCTGCAGAGATGGGTAAAGAAGTGCACGCATATTCTCCTGCGTACAAGGTTAATGACGCAAAGGAATTGGCGAGTCTTGTTAATCACCTGTCTTTTAATAGTTTGACCCAGTGGAACGCGCATAAAGACGTGCTAGCAGGCGTGTCGTTAGGCCTTCGTATAAACCCTGAGCATCAAGAAGCAGATACGCCACTGTACGACCCAGCTGCACCAGGTTCTCGCTTAGGCATACGTGCTAGTGAGCTAGAAGGCGTAGACTTATCGGGTATTGAAGGTTTTCACTGCCACAACCTTTGTGAGTGTGATTCTTTTGCTACTGCACGCACGCTTGAAGCCATTGAAAAGCGTTTTGGCAAATGGCTTGGTCAATTAAAGTGGTTAAACCTAGGTGGCGGGCACCTGATGACCCGTGAAGGGTATGATGTTGAGCACCTCATCAACACACTAAAAGACTTTAAAGCCCGTTACCCACACCTAGACGTAATTCTTGAGCCAGGGTCTGCGGTAGCATGGCAGACAGGGCCATTAATTTGCGAAGTGGTTGATATGGTAGAAAATGACGGAGATATCGCTATTCTAGACATTTCAGCTACTGCACATATGCCAGATGTGCTGGAAATGCCTTATCGCCCTACAATTTTGGGCGCGGGTATGCCTAATGAAAAAGCATATAATGTGAAGCTAGGTGGCAATTCGTGCCTTGCAGGCGATGTCATTGATACCTACTCATTCGATGCGCCGCTTAAGGCCGGCGATCGATTACAGTTTGAGGACATGATGCATTACACCATGGTGAAAACCACCTTCTTCAACGGTGTAGAGCATCCTGCTATCGGCATCCTGCGTTCTAACGGCGACTTTGAGCTGGTTCGCGAATTCAGCTACGAAGACTTTAAAGGTCGTTTGTCTTAATTAGCCTTTTTTGTAATTGGCTAATTGTTAATGAGCCGTTTTACGGGCAAGCTGTTTGATTAAACAAACAGCTTGCTAATTTGCACGGCTCACACAGTAAATTCCCTACTATCTGATTCACCTTAATCAATGAACCCCTCATTTTTCTCGGGTTAATATTAAACCCAAATATGAGTTAATAGTCACCAGAGAAGACTGATGCGAACACTAAGTAGTTTTAGATAACTACTTAAGAAAATAACGCCCTCTTCATCAGCTTAAAATTCACCTTCCAATTTGTCTTAATTTTATGCTTTAGCGCGCTTTTTCTACTGACTTTGGGATCTTCAACGTTTGCAATAACGTCTTCAAGGGCAGCAGGGTGTAAATTAAAATCTTCAACCCTTTCTTTTGGAACATTTCCATAGCCTTTATATTCATTCACCTTGTTTTCAAAATGAATAATCGACATCCACATTCGCTTTCCTCTGATAGGCGTCAGTTCTTTTACACCACTCCAATATCCGTGCCTTTCTTGATACCAGATGGTTTTAAAATCTTTACTTTTTTCAATTAAACTCATAAACGGATTATGCACATGTGAGTGCAGGCCTAGCCTTACACGAGGCGCTACCTGCAGCGTATATCCGTCAACAAAGTCAATTGCCATAAAAGATTGCTCTGAAAATTGATTCTGTACTTCTTTAACGAAGTCTTGGTGAAGGCTATCATCGTTATCAAGCCTCGTCGTAATAAGAAAGGGGGCTGTTAATCTGGACGCTATTTCTTTTTTATAGACGGGTAAAAGTTTTCCATTCCGTCTGCGTAAATAGGGATAAAATTGGAGAATTTTAAAGCTAGCTCGTTTATTTTTTCGCGATAAATTTCTGGTGTATTCGTGTCGAAAAATACTAGCCATTCAAAGTTTTTTACCGTTTGAGATTTTATAGACGAATAACAGTACTGCTCAAACAGCTTCAATCTGTTTTCCATCCAGCTATCAGTTAAAACTTTGGATTGAGATTTGGTCTCATCCCAACCTTTTTTTCGAAGATTAAAGCGCGTTAATATGAAATGCTGAAACATGATAATGCCGTTGAATATAAGAAAATGAATTTACAAAGAAAAAGAATGCAAAAGGCATATTGAAATAATACCAATAAAAACTATTCTTTTACGACATTTTTTCTTTTTCTTTGTTAACTAAGACCCACAAAACGTTAATTCGCTCACATTATTTCCTGAAAAAGGAAAAACTGAATTGATTTCAGGTCGAAGCGAGGCCTTAGCATTCAAGTAAACAACGTAGGAATTCATCGCGCATTGATTTTTTATGGCGGCGCGATGGGGTTAGTGACTATACAACTCCACTTCCCGACGCCGCCTCAGATTTGTCTATCTCACCTTCAGCCAGTACTTCGTCATCTAACTCAATTTTAAATGACGTTCCTGCTTTTCCATGCAGGCTATAACGAAAGCCGTACATTTCGCCTTCATTAAGAGAAACTTCCGCAAAGGTATTAGGGTGGATTAAGTCGTAAACACCTGAGTCGTTAGCTTGAGAAAATATATCAACTAACCATTTTCCTTCTGACATGGTAATTTTGAGTGTTTTTGTCATATGAGCCTCCATAAACCTCAGTCCTTTTTGAACTGGGCAGTTGACGTGAATTACACTCCTTTGTATTTATTCTAAGGCCCTTAAGATCAACAACGTGTTTACGCTTTTGCGTCTAGCCCAGCTTGATAAAGCGCATTCTTTTTCAAGTCATAGTGAGTGGCGACCACCGCCGCGGCCTTTTTAAGCGGCATGTGCTCACACAAAACACTTAGCAACGACATTGCCTCACTAGGTATCGCCTGGTCACTTACCTTCGCGGGGCCAATCATGACGACGAATTCGCCTTTCTGGTGCGCAACATCCGCATTGAGATAATCAATTACATCTTGCGCGCTGCCACTCACGTAGGTTTCGAAGGTTTTGGATAGCTCTTTCGCTACAACAATCTGGCGTTCGCCTAGAACGCGCTGTATATCAGTAACGGTGTCTAAAATTCGTCGTGGGGCTTCATAGTAAACTGTGGTGAACGTTCTATCTATTAGCGCTGACAACACGCTTTCACGTGCCTGCACTTTAACCGGTAGAAATCCTTCAAATATAAACTTGTCTGTTGGCAGTCCCGAAGCACTTAATGCTGTAATTGCAGCACATGGGCCCGGCAGAGCGCTAACCGGAATACCTTGCTCACGGCACTTGCGTACCAAAACAAAGCCCGGGTCGCTGATTAACGGTGTTCCAGCATCACTTATTAATGCTACCGACTCACCGCCCTTTAAACGCTCACAAAGCATTGCTGTGCGCTTATCTTCGTTATGCTCGTGCAGAGAAAGAGTTTTCGTTCCAATGCTAAAGTGCTGTAAGAGTCGAGCGCTGTGACGGGTGTCCTCGGCAGCGATCCAGCTTACTTCACTTAATACGCGTATTGCTCTGGCACTTATGTCGTCTAAATTACCAATAGGTGTTGGAACAATATATAAGGTGGCGGTGTCTGTCATAACAGTGATTAAGTCTTACGTTAATTTTGAAGAATATGCGATAAGTGTATCACGCCATTAGTCCAGATTATGCTGGCAAGCGTAGATTTTCACACTGGTTAAGATAAACTTGGCCTATAACGATGTAAAAGGAATGAAACTGTGCGTCATATTGGACAAGCTGGAAAAATCTTTACGCTATCAGCCGTCGCTTCTGTATTGGTGCTAACGGGCTGTGGAAGTACTCCTAAAACCCAGTCAAAGCCTGTGGTAGTGGAACCTACCCCAATTGAAACTACACAGGTTGAAGATAACGTCACACCTGAGCACAAACTCCTTGAAGCAAAAAAAGTATGGGAGCGCACCCGCAACAAAGAACAGCGCGATACGCTGTTGCTGCAAGCGGCTGACCTGTACCTTCAAAATCAACAGCCCGTTTTGGCTCAGCAAGTGCTATATGAGGTAAAAGAAGACGGAATTTCAGGGGTAAATCAATCTTATTACTCCCTTCTGGTAACCAAAGCCTATGCGGGAATGCCTGATGCCTCGGCAGAAGAATTACTGGCTATGTTGGATGGCGTAACCGGTACAGGCGAAACCGCATTTCAAAAAGCGGAGCTTCAAACCCAGCTCTTCACGCAGCAAGGCAACCTGGCTGCGGCAGCAAATAGCGTATTAAAGACCAATCTTACTGACGATGAAAAAGTGCAACAAGTTTGGCAGTGGATTACCTCTATTCCAGCATCGTCACTTGATTCAGTGGGCAGTACTTATCCCGACCTGTCTCCTTTCATTACTCTTCGCGAACTAACCGAAGAAAACGCGTCGTCACCGGAAAAATTAGCCAAAAGCCTGCAGCAATTCAAGCAGGTTTATCGCGGTCATGTATTAGAAAACGCTTTGCCTGAAAACGTGATTGAAGCAACCCAGCTTACCGATGCTGGCGCCAACGATATTGCGGTTTTACTACCACTTTCTGGCAGGTTAGCTCGCACAGGACAAGTCGTTAAAAATGGCATCATGGCGGCTTATTACACCGATGTTGAAAAGCGCCAAGATGAACACCTTCTACCTCGTCTTCGTTTTATCGACACCAACGAAGTGGATACACAGCATTTACTCAGCGAAATTGGCGATACCAAGTTCATCATTGGCCCTCTTTTAAAAGACACTGTTGAGCGTTTAATTCCCAGTTTGCCGCTTGGTGTGAACGTACTTGCATTAAACAGGCCTGACGAATTGCCAGACAATGCGTCTGCTAAAGGGTTGGCAACAGGATCATCTAATCCGGCGATAGCCGATGATGCTCTTGCCTCTGGTACAGGTCTCGCAGGTGATGACACACAAAATGAACTCCACTCATTAGGCTTGCCTACCTCGCTGAATTATTACGGGCTAGCACCAGAAGATGAAGCTAAGCAGCTTGCTGAATTTATCTTTAATAAAGGATATCGTGCGCCTATCGTTATTGCCGCACAAAGCAGTCTGTACCAGCGAATGGACGACACCTTTAAAAAGCACTGGCGAATACTCAACAATCAGGAAAACAAGCAGCGAGCCAACATAACGTCGGTATCGTTTAACGACAGTAATTCACTTCGAGAGGGAATTACACAGGCGCTAGATGTGGCGCAAAGCAACGAACGTATCAATCAAATTGAGTACATGACAAATGATGAAGTGTACAATATGCCTCGCAGTAGGCGTGATATTGATGCCATTGTTGCATTTGCCTCACCTCAAGACACAGAACTGCTTAACCCCATTATCGAAGCGAGCTTAAACCCATACGATGGCAAACAAGTCCCCGTGTATGCCACCTCTCGTTCAATGGATTACGACAGCGGGAAAAACCAATGGCGTGACCTGCAGAATGTGCACTTTATCGACATGCCTTGGTTAATGCCTTCACATAGTTGGCAACCTCTTCAGCAGGAGGTTGAACAGGCTTGGCAAAATCAAAATACTATGCAAAAACGTTTATTTGCGTTCGGTTTTGATGCCTATCAGTTGTTGCCTCAGCTAGGCATGCTTAACACACTGAAATATCTTTCACACGAAGGGTTAACGGGTACACTTTCCCTTAATCAACAAGGTGAAGTAATACGCAAACAGCCTCAGGCAATTATTCGTAACGAAAAAGTTCAAATGCTTTCGGAGTAAAATTATGTCAACACTGCAAGGGAATGCAGCAGAAGACAAGGCCTGTAAATATCTGATGGAACAAGGCCTTACTCTTCGATGTCGAAATTACCACACTCGGCGTGGCGAGCTCGACATTGTAATGCAAGACGGCAGCACCATAGTGTGCGTTGAAGTTAAATACCGAAGACGAAATCAGTTTGGCAGTGCTCTAGAGTTTGTGACTGCCAAAAAGCTCCAGCGAATTCAGGCTGCGTTTGATTTCTATTTGTTAGATAATGGCTTAAATCCAGCGTCTACTTCTCTGCGAATAGACGTTGTTGCCATAGACGGAGACAACCTTCAGTGGTTGAAGAACGTGGGCTAAAGACTGACAATATCCAGCTTTTAAACTGATGTCCCCCCAGAGAGGACTAGAAGCGTACGCCAACGATGAGCGCGGCCGATATTGATGAAAATGTCTTTATGTCAGAAGTATTCCGTTTGTTTTATCTTATGATTTGCAACCCTTCATCGGTTTGATGAAAGTTTCTTAGGTTCCCACAAATAATGAGTCATCCCAACAACAAGGTTTCGTCCAGCAGCGTTGATAACCAAGAAATAGAGCTAATAGTCGGCAACTCCAGCTCTAATTTTTCTGGCGTAACGTCTACGATGCTGCAAGTAACATCGCTACAGAAGCATATGATTAATTTGCGGATAATGGGCAAGCATTTTGTTCCAGACCCATCAATGACTATAACTTTTTGGGAGGTCGCAAAAATGTGTCGACGCCCGCTTAGTAATGGTAAGTGGCGAATTTTTCATGCACGTCGCGTTGACGAGATGATTCAGGGTGTGATCCTCAAATACGTGTTTCGCGCCAAGATAAAGCTTGTATTTAGCTCTGCCGCTCAGCGAAAGCGTTCGGCTTCTACGGTGTGGTTAAGCAATAAAATGGATGCGGTTATTGCAATGAGTAATCGCTCTGCAAAATATCTAAATAAGCCCCCCGCCAAGATAAATCTCCACGGTGTGCAAATAGACAACTACACGCCAGCAGAAAACAAGCAAGAAGCATGGCAAGCATTAGGCTACGGCGGCAAGTACGGCATTGGTATTCTGGGCAGAGTTAGAGAGCAAAAAGGCGTTCACCTATTTGTTGAAGCGTGCATCAAAGTATTGCCCAAATACCCTGACGTGAACGCGGTAGTTGTAGGTGCCATATCATCAAGTAACCAAGAGTTTGTTAACGAGCTAAAAGAAAAAATTTCTGAAGCCGGGTTAACCGACCGAATTGTTTTCACCGGTGAGCTGCCGTTTGAGCAAATTCCTAGAATCTTCAGTGCATTGTCACTAGTAAGCGCGCTTAGCTATAACGAAGGGTTTGGATTAACTGTACCTGAAGCCATGAGTGCTGGAGCTGCGGTATTAGCTACTCAGGCGGGCGCATGGGAAGACATCGTTAGGCCAGGCGTTGACGGGTATATTGTTCCTACCAAAGACCAGCAAGCTGTCACAGAAAAGATGGATTTGCTGCTTTCAGATATGGACAAACTCGCAGAAATGGGCAAAGCCGGACGCGAACACGTTGTGAAAAATTTTAAAGTTGAAGATGAAGCAAGAAACTTGGTTGAGTTTTTTCGCACGCTTCAATAAAAAATGCGGGTTGATTATCGCGAGCGATAAACGTTAGGCCTTTTTCTCTCGCGCTGAGGCAACAGTTTAAACCTCTGACTTTCAGATACTGGCCATTACAAAAATCAAGGCGCTGTAATGCAGCGCAAAAAATTTCACTAAATGGTCTGCCATTTGGTGAAAACAAAGAGATGACACATGATTGAACAGATAAAAGCGAATTTTACCGAGAGCATACAAACCAAAATAGCGGCATCGGAAATATTGCCAGAGCATATTGAGAAAGCGGCGTACATGATCGTTGAAGCCTTAATTAGAGGTAATAAAGTACTGAGCTGTGGTAATGGCGGGTCTGCAGGTGATGCGCAACATTTTGCTTCCAACATGCTCAATCGCTACGAGCGCGACCGTCCCAGCTTACCGGCAATCGCATTAAGCACAGACACCTCAACCCTGACGTCTATTGCGAATGACTATAACTTCGAAGAAATATTTGCGAAGCAAGTACGAGCGCTCGGCCAACCCGGAGATATACTGTTGGCTATTTCAACCAGTGGTAACTCTCGTAACGTCATAGCAGCGATGGAAGCGGCATTATCTCGCGATATGACCATTGTCGCGCTTACTGGCAAAGACGGCGGTGAAATGGCGGGCTTTTTAAGTGAACATGATGTAGAAATTCGCGTACCGTCAAACCGCACTTCGCGTATTCAAGAAGTTCATTTACTGGTAATTCACAATTTATGTGAATGCATTGACGACAGCTTATTCCCTGCCGATCACGGCGACGAGTAGTAATACCAGTCCGCATAGATAATTACCCACTCAGCGAGAGTTAAAATGTTCGTAATCGCGGCGTGTTACAGTAGGTATAGTGGTTCTACATCAAGGTGACACAACAAAAAGTACGAACATTTTAAACTCGCCCTTCGGGAAGGTCTGGCAAGCTTCCTAGCTTCATTCTGGGAATTTGAAAGGGAACAGCCATTCCTGCATTCCCACGCTTTGCTATGAAGCTTGCCAGCGCCTTCTGAGTGGGCAATGATCTATGCGGATTGGTATAAAACAGATAGCGAGGACACAAGTGAAAAATTTGGGACTACTGGGTTCTTTATTAGCCCTAATTCTTACATTACAAGGGTGTGTAGTGGCCGTTGGAGCTGCAGGCGCTATGGCTGCGAAAGTGGCTAATGACAGACGTACTGTGGGCACGCAGCTTGATGACCAAAATGCCGATGCTGCGGTGTCGTATCAATGGTCGAAAAGCGATGCGCTTAAAGAGCAGGCTAACCTTCAAGTGGATGTTTATAACGGTGTAGCGTTGCTAACCGGGCAAGCGCCAAACCAAGGCTTAGTTGACGAAGCTGTGCGCCGTGCCCAAGAAGTAAGCTATATCAAAAAAATTCACAACCAAATTAGAATTGGCGAGGCGATAGGTGCAGGCACACAAGCCAACGACCTGTGGTTAGCGTCAAAAGTGCGTACTAAAATTGTGGCAGACGAACGAGTGCCTGCTCTACAAGTTAAGGTAGTGGTTCAAGATTCAGAAGTATTCCTGATGGGTCGGTTAACCAATTTAGAAGCCACAGCCGCTGTAGATATTGCTCGTAATATTACGGGTGTCGCGCGCGTAGTTAGAGCATTTGAAATTGTTCAATAGAGAGTTCGCCACTGCCCTTTTGGTTGCAGGGGCACTCTTTATGGAAATTTTAGACGCCACGGTTATCACCACGGCGTTACCTGTCATTGCTGCCGACTTCAATGTGCCGGCAGCCCACCTATCTATTGGTGTATCGGCATACTTGGTAGCCGTAACACTCTTTATTCCATTAAGTGGTTACGCAGCCGATAAATTTGGCGCACGCACTATATTTGTAGCAGCGATTGCCATTTTCACTTTTGCCTCGGTGCTTTGTGGTCTGAGTACCAGCTTATTCGAATTTACCTTATCTCGCATTCTTCAAGGTTTAGGCGGGGCAATGATGGTTCCCGTGGGAAGATTAGTGGTTCTGCGGGACTTGCCAAAGGAAAAGCTGGTAAAAACCGTGGCCATTATAACCTGGCCTGCGTTAAGCGCACCGCTACTAGGCCCTGTGCTAGGCGGCTACATCGCCACTCATTTCAGCTGGCAGTGGATTTTTTATATGAATATTCCACTGGGCATAATCGCTATCATCTCATCACTGTATCTCCTTAAAAACATCAAAGGCAATGTAGGTAAATTCGATATTAAAGGCTTTTTGCTCACCGGCATCGGCTTTGCGCTGTTTATGGCGGGGATCGAGTTTTTAGCGAGTACCAGCGACAAGCTTATTCGACCACTTGGCATCATCTCTATTGGCTTAGTACTCATGGTATTGGCAGTCAAACACGTAAAAACGGCCAAGAATCCACTATTTTCTTTCGATGCGATGCAACACAAAACCTTCCGGCTTACTGTGTTTGGCGGCTCTGTTATGCGTGTCGCACTTGGCAGTGCACCGTTTCTTGTACCACTCATGCTCCAGCTTGGATTAGGTTACTCACCTGTAGAAGCCGGCTCACTGTTGCTGTGGCTGTTTGCTGGAAACTTAGCGATAAAGCCAGCGACAACGTGGATCATGAATACCTTCGGCTTCAAACGCGTGCTTGTAGTAAACGGCGTGCTCATCGCCCTTGGTTTTGTGGCGCTCGCGATGATAAATCACTCCACATCGTCATTTACTATTGCCGTTATTTTATTTGTTAACGGTATTACTCGCTCAATGCACTTAACGCTAATAAACACCATTGCTTTTGCCGACGTCCCCCCCAATAAAATGCGAGACGCAAACACACTAGGCGCCATTTTAATGCAAATGAACCGCGGTCTTGGTATTACCCTTTCTGCGCTCGCTATCGCTGCTGCAGCATTCATTCTTGGACAAAGTGCCAATATGCCAAACCTACAAACGTTTACGCTATCTATGATGTTTATGGCCGCAGTAGCACTTGTCAGCATTTACGATAGCTTAATGCTGTCTAAGGAAGATGGTGATTCAGTGTTAAACAAACGAAAAGCGAAAAAAGCACGACAGACTTAGTTAATAGGCTTCATTAAGTGAACTGATGACAATTGTCATACGCGATTGGTGACGTTTGTGACTAACGCAATCTGAGGTACCTCGGCATACTTTACCTATAGACATTACAACATTAGGTAAAGCTCATGGAACAAGTATCTCACGCTTCGTCAATAACTCCCGTTCAGAATGCTTCCATCCCATTGGAACAGCAGCGGGAAGATTTTAAAAAGAACCGATTCATTGCCATGCCGCTGGCAGGCACTGTTGTTTGGGCTCTGCTTGGTATCAGCGCTCCCTTTGTATCTGAATTAACCATAACCTGGTTGCTGTATATCGGCACAGGTGCCATCTTCTACCTCGGTGCAGGCCTTTCCTACCTCACCGGTGAGCGATTTTTTGCCAAGAAGGCGGCAAAGAACAGTTTTGATCGTCTTTTCTTCGTTGGCATGATCATGAGCCTAATGGTATTTGCCATTGCGCTTCCCGTTGCAGCCATCGACCACACCACCGTCCCTTTGAGTATTGGCATTCTCGCAGGCCTGATGTGGATGCCTTTATCATGGGCTATCGAACACTGGATAGGCTACTTTCACACCCTAACCAGAACCTTCGGCATCGTCGCCGCCTGGTACTTGTTTCCCGATGCAAGGGTAGAGGCAATATCGGCTGTGATTGTCGCTGTCTACATTGTGTCATTAATCACCCTTGAACGCCGTTTTCAATCAATCAAATCTAACTAATTTCACTTTAATTAAGAAGGAATGCACTATGACTTATTTACTTTTAGCAGTTGCAGTTATCACCGAAGTTACCGCTACCATGCTGCTTAAAATGTCGAACGGATGGGAGAAATGGGCTTTTGGGTACGGCGCTATCTTTTTCTACGCGATATCTGGAATGCTGTTTGCCATGGTCTTAAAGAATATGGGAATTGGGGTCGCCTACGCCATTTGGTCGGGCATGGGAATCGCACTTATCACCGCCGCTTCGGTGGTATTTTGGAAACAAACTTTCGACATTTATGCCGTGCTGGGTATTATGTTGATTATCTCTGGTACGCTGCTAATTACTAGCAAGTCTGCCGTTGTATTTCAGTAGGGACGAAGTACTCACAATGCTCAGCAATAAAAGCATACAAGATAGTAACAGCGCGGTGCCTGCCGTCAAAAACGAGAGCGCCGCGCCTGACATGCCCCTTTTGGCAAGTGGACGGAAAAAGCGCTGGTCTCACGGAAGCTTGTTTTTTTCACTGTTCTTTTTTGTTCCACTTATTATTTCCCGTCCTCTTCCCATCGAAACATGGGTGCTTCAAACCCTGGGATACCTTAGCTTTGTCATTCTTTACATTAAAGCCATAAACCAGCCTGTTAAAACACTGCCCACTTATTTGCTACTCATGTTTCTACTTTCGGTAGCATGCAGCTTTCAAAACCCTGGTGGCGCAACCATTATCGGCTTTATTGCTTTTATCGTAGGTTATTACAATTCGCTCAAGACAGGCATAATGAGCATAGGCGTGATGATGCTGGTACTCGTGTCACTGCACATTACCGTATTTAATAACGCACATTTTCTTTTAAGTGCTTCGTTGCTCAACAGCTTAGTGCTATTCGGGTTTGGTGTTATGGAGCGCAAAGAAACGCTCCATAGTCTGAAAGAGAGCCAGCAGGCCGAAGCACTACGAGTATTGTCTGCGATCGCTGAACGTGAGCGAATAGGCAGAGACTTACATGATGTTGCGGGTCACGCACTCAGCTCTATTTCGTTAAAGGCACAACTGGCCGATAAACTTATAAGCAAAGATAAGATTGAAGACGCGCATCGCGAGGTAAAAGCGCTGGCACAGCTTTCTCAAGCGCTACTGAGTGATATTCGTCAAGCAGTGTCAGATATCAAGCAGCTTTCTCTTAGCGATGAAATAGCAAAAGACAAATCACTGTTAGAAGAAAACGGCTTTAATGTTACAACCGATATTGAAGGCGGCGCTGAAGCACGTTTAAGCGCTAAACAAGAAAGCCAGCTTGCGCTTATTATCAAAGAGCTGACAACCAATACCTTGCGCTATTCAAACGGTAACGCGGTATCCCTTGGTCTTGAAGTTAATGAGCAAACCGTGAAAATGACCTATAAAGATCATGGCGTAGTTGAGAACACCGCATCAATTAAAGAAGGAAACGGATTAATGGGAATTAGAGAACGCGCGGCGTCTATTCATGCGGATGTGGACATTTCTTTCCTTCCCCACCCTATTGTCAGGGTTCAGCTTACTGCCGAGCAAGCTTTGTCACATAAGGCTTCCCTATGAACTCAAAAGCGCCAACTACTATTTTGATTGTTGAAGATCAGTCGCTGGTTCGCGATGCCATTGCCATGCTTCTGTCATTAGAAGACGACTTAACCATTGTTGAAAAGTGCAGTAATGGAAAGGAAGCCATTGATTATTTAAATGATAACCCTGCACCACACATTATTTTGAGCGATATTGAAATGCCGCTGGTTTCAGGGCTAGATCTAGCCGCCCACATTGCAAAGCAAAATCTCAATACCAAGGTGGTATTAATGACTACCTTTTCTAAACCAGGCTACATAAAGCGTGCATTAAGTTTAGGGGTTAAGGGTTTTATATTGAAAGAGTCTGACAGCGACTACCTGATAGATGCCATTCACAAAGTCTCTGCGGGAGAAAAGGTAATTTCGACTGAGCTCGCCATCATGGCTCTTGACGACAACAATCCACTGTCGCAAAAAGAAATGTCTGCACTAAAACTTGCTTCAGAAGGGCTTAAAACCCAAGGCATTGCTCAATCGCTGTTTTTATCTGAAGGTACGGTAAGAAACTACCTCTCAGAGGCTATTTCAAAGCTCGATGCGACCAACCGCGTAGATGCTGCTCGCATAGCTAAACAAAAAGGTTGGCTCTAATAAAGGTTTAAAACCACGTCGTAGCAATTGCTGTAGACGTCGGTATATTTAGCTTTTCAGACAAACCGGTAAGCACGCGTTCGGGACCGTATACGATACCTTGCTGTTTGGCGGTCCATACGCAGGTTAAAATACTCGTACCTTTGCGTAATTCACACTGCCACTTAGCGGTCGTTTCAGCGAGCCGTTCATAGTCATCTTCTATTTCCCAACCTCCGTCTACATGGTCTACGATAAGTTGTTCAAATTGAGCGAACGGAATAGGTTGAATGATTACCCATTCGTTTTTCTTAAACTTTTTTCTAACCGCGATTTTTTAAAACTGGTAAACAATCCCACGCTCCATCTCCGTATGATTGAAAGGCCCTACTTACTACAAAAGCACGTCTTCTATTTCGACACCGTTCCCATAATCTGCCCTGAAGGTGTTGGACAAGAACACGATGTTCCAACCATTTCACTATTTGACGTTGGGCACGCGCCATACTCACCGTTTCCGCTATAACGACATTGGTTACCAAATTCAGGTTTAGCAACTGCAACCTTGCCGTTTTTCTTCGCGTTTATATCTTCATCGTCGGGTAAATACACCGTGTAGGTACACCCTGACAAAAGCATATTAACAACAAGAAAACCAATACCGTAAAGTGCTTTCACTTTCATAAATAGTTGCTGGGCATTTTTAGAACAGTTTTAAAACTATGCTAATAATGAAGATAAAACAAGAAAAAATAAGCAAAAAAAGCCAGTCTTTAGACTGGCTTTATAATTGTAACTCGTTGTAGCTATTAGAATTCAGTTGAGAACCTAACACCAAACTCGCTTGCGTCGTTGCTTAGAATTTGCAGGATGTAGTCGTTCGTATTTAAACGCGCGTTATCATAACGCTCATCAAAAATGTTTCGACCATAAAGCGCTACGGTATACGCATCATTTGCTGGTGTATAAGCAATGTCAAAGTTCACTAGCTCTCGGCTCTCTAGCTTCGTCATCCGCTCAGGCGCGGACAAAGGCTCTCCATACATGTCATCGCGCCATGAATAGTCTATACGAGCCCTAATCGAACTACCGTCACCAAGTTCGAACTCGTAACTTGGTGCAATAGCTACTGTCCACTTAGGTGTAAGAGGCGCAACATCAGCCAGAATAGCACCGTCACTATTTACAACTTCATCTACGTCAACGTCGATAAAGCCAACACTTCCTTGGAGTGAGAACTGCCCAAGACTAAGGGTACCATCCCACTCAATACCTCTAGAAGTTTGTTCGGTAGGAATGACGCGTGTAATAAAGCCGCTTTCGGTTGTTTCACTAAACTGTACTGGTAGATTTTCATACTCGGTGTTGAATATCGAGATACTCATATCAAGATACTCGGTGAATCGACCCTTTAAACCAATTTCGTAGTTTGTCGCAGTTATATTATCTGTTGCTTTAAAGTCATTATCAGAAACTACCGCATTTACAGCTGCCTCTAAAGCAACTTGGTCACCACTCCCCAACGCACCGAAACCACCTTCATCGGCGAACTCACTGATAAGGAAGTATGGACGAGCAGGATATTGGCCACCTTGATAACCAGTCTGGATAGTAGCGTAACCAGTTAGGCCATTATCAAACGTATAGTTAGTGGCGAGTTCCCATGTTACTTCGTTCCAATCGTTTGAATCGGAAATTGTACCTAAAGGTCCAAATACATTTGCAGACGCGTCTTTTTCATCTTCTGTGTAGCGAATACCACCAGAAACACTTAGATCATCAGTGAGGTCGTGACGCATGTTTAAATACACAGCTTTTGAAGTAGTTTCCTGGTCAAGTTGTAAAAGGTTCGGGCCGCCATTAAAGTTAGAATCGTCACCCTGGCGGTTACTCCCCTCTTCGTTAAAGTAGTAAAGACCGGTTACAAAGTCAGTATATTCGTTGATATAGCCGTTAAGCTGAAGTTCGATTGATGTTTGATCGGCTTCGCCGCGCTCGGGGAACTGGTCTAATGAGAACGCCGTGCCGTCATCGTCAAGACCTGCTTTGTACTTCGACGTACGCTGGCTCGCTACCACTTTTGCCGTATAGTCGTCGTTGATATCCCATTCAGTAGTTAATGAGAGGCCGCGTGCTTCGTTTGACACGCCCGTAACTGCTTCAGTACTAGTCGCATTATCATAACGGTCTGTACCAGCTGGAATAACATCTGTGTTTCTCAACGGGCCGCTTGGAATAGGGTCGCCATTACCATCTATCCCTGTGTAATAACGTCCCGTTGGCACTTCATCAATAAGCACAGTATACGGACGCAGACCGCCATCACCATTGTTAGCATCTGCAGTTAATACCATGCGGAAGTCATTTGATGGCTCCCACTTAAGCGAAACACGACCTGAAATATCTTCAGTTTCACCTACGTCGTATTCAGCATTTGGCACGTTAATAAATTCACCAAGGCCATCACGCTTGTTAAATGCCAAATTCATATTGAACGCAACAGTTTCTGATAGGGCATGATTAACAAAAAGGTCTGCTTTTACGCGACCGCGAGTACCAAACTCAGTGTTGATTTTGGTTACATCACCTTGGTCTGGCTCTTTTGTGATGATGTTAATTGCACCACCAATTGAGTTACGACCATATAGCGTTCCTTGAGGGCCACGAAGTACCTCAATACGCTCAATATTATTTAGGCTCCAGTTTTGACCAACTTGGCGGCCTAGGTAAACACCGTCTACATAAACACTAACACCAGGGTCGGTGGTGATAAGGTGATCTTGAAGACCGATACCACGAATAAACGGGTTAACTGAAGACGTGTGACCAGCAGAGAAACCAGTAACATTTAGGTTTGGTACAAACTTACCAACGTCAGTCAGGTCAGTAATACCTTGAGAAGCTAACTTGTCGCCGTCAAAGGCGCTGATAGCAATTGGCACTTCATAAATAACTTGAGGGCGTTTTGTCGCGGTAACGGTAATGGCTTCAAACTTTTGTTCTTCGGTTGCTTCAGCCTCTTGAGCAACGGCAGTGTTTGAAAGAGCTGGAACGGTCATCGCTACTGCTAGTGCGACAGGTGAAAGCTTACTGGCGAGTGCCTTAGACACGTCAGTATTGGTTTTCATGGTATAACCCCTTTGCGTGAGTGTTAGGTGTAATAATATTTTTAGATTGCTTCAAGTTCTTCTTTGGAACTTTGAAAGACTAAACTCACTAATTTAAGAGGCGCACATAACCTTGTGCTTATACTGGATTACAGGCAATAAAAAAGTAAGTCGCAATAAAACATTACAAACTTACTTTCAATAAAACTCTGCTTTAAAAGTAGAACTTACTTTCCCAGCCCTCTAAAATTCAGTAGAAGAATTTAGGCTTGAAGACTGGAACGATATGTTACCGTTAGATTGTGATCTTGCAAAGTAAAATATTACACTTTTACTAAAATAAAACTTTAAAATTAGACTAATTGGTTAGGTTAAGCAGCAAGGTTACGATTTCTTCAAAATCCAAAAAAGCGTTTAAATATCAAACAAATAAACATAACAATCACCTAATGAAGTCTATTTAGAACGATCAATCAACACCTAGACCAAATGGACAAACTTTAATCAACTAACTCATTACAGATATTTCTGTTGTGATGCAGGTTACGATACATAATTCCAATCAATACGCTTACCAAACTTTCACCCCCGCAGTGATAGCGCGAGAAAGCTAGATCCGACAACTAGTTTGTCGTTTATGTTCAGATAGAGCCAGAGCTTTCTACACCTGTTTTAAGCAATAGTTTTAAACACGTCTGTAAGACCAAAAGCTTACGCCCGTTGTCGACAATTCATACTAAAAAGGTTGAAAAAACCCTATAACAGGCCTATATTGTCGACATTAGTTAATTAAAGACGATGTAAAGTGTTAGTAAAAAGCGAACAAGCCATCACCAATGCCGACCGCACTTTCTTTCAACTAAGGAAGGATATTGTTGAGGGCGTTATTTCAGCGGGCAGCAAGCTAAGTGAAATGGAATTGTCGACAAAGTATGAAGTCAGTCGCGCCGTTATTCGTGAAGCCATAAACCGTCTTGCCACCTGCCACCTTGTTGAACGCAAGGCTAACGTAGGTGCTCGAGTGGTTGCCCTGTCTCCAGAAGGCCTAATTCAGCTATACCAAGTGCGCGAAGCGCTAGAAGGTATGGCCGCTCGCTTAGCTGCACGCAACATGAGCGATGATGAGATTGCCGATATGCAGGCGCTGCTAGATAGCCATTTCGACAAAGTGAAAGACGGCCAAAGCTATTATCAAGAAGCCGGCGATGTAGACTTTCACTACAGAATTGTAACTGGCAGTAAAAACGATCATCTCATCAGTGTGCTTGTAGACGGGCTTTACCATTTAGTGCGCATGTATCGCGTACAGCTCGGTATGGCTGGCCCTCGCGTAAGCACTGCTTTTGATGAGCACAGACACATCGTAAACGCCATTGCTAATCGCGACGAGGAACTGGCTGAAATGCTAATGCGTCGCCACATACTTTATTCAAAAAACAATATTGAGAAGAAGCTTAATAATGGCTAACACCACTCAGTCTTCTTCAACCCTAATTCACCTCTACCCTACTTTCAAATAAGCGAGTGATTATCATGAGTGCAGGAAAGAAATTCAGAACCGCATTAGAGAACAACAAACCGCTACAAATTGTCGGCACCATTAACGCCTATACTGCCATGATGGCAAAGGCCATTGGGCACCAAGCAATTTATCTTTCAGGTGGTGGTGTAGCGAATGCGTCTTATGGCCTACCGGACTTAGGCATGACGTCACTTAATGATGTGATTGCAGATGTTCAGCGCATTACCAGCGCATGCGATCTTCCGCTCATGGTAGACATCGACACAGGTTGGGGCGGCGCATTTAACATTGCCAAAACTATTCGCGATATGGAAAAAGCAGGCGCGGCGGCAGTTCATATGGAAGACCAGGTTGCGCAAAAGCGCTGTGGTCACCGTCCTAACAAAGAAATTGTTAGCACAGAAGAAATGGTAGACCGCATAAAAGCTGCAGTTGACGCCAGAACTGACCCAGACTTTTTCATTATGGCGCGCACCGATGCGTTTGCGCAAGAAGGCTTAGACAAAGCCATTGAGCGTGCAAAAGCCTACGTAGCAGCGGGTGCTGACGGCATATTTGCAGAAGCAGTTCAAACTGAAGAGCACTACCGCGCATTCTCAGAAGCATTAGATGTACCTATCCTTGCCAATATTACTGAGTTCGGCAAAACCGAACTATGGAACAAAGAAGAGCTTGGCGAATGGGGAGCAGACATGGTGCTTTACCCATTAAGTGCATTCCGTGCCATGAATAAAGCAGCAGAAATGGTGTACAAATCTATACTTGAAAACGGTGACCAAAAATCCGTTGTCGACAGCATGCAAACTCGTATGGAATTGTACGATTATCTTGGCTACCACGAATACGAGCAAAAGTTAGATGCCCTATTCGCCCAAGGCAAAAATCAGTAAACAGATAAATTCAGATTGAAGTTGTCGGGCACGAAGATGCAGGGGTGAAGTACAGTTCCATGCCCCTCTGAGGCATGGATGCCGAGGCGGAGCCCCCATGGATGGGTTCACGGCGTGGCAGGGGGCTGAGCTTTGCCCCTGCAGCCAATGTGCCCGCCAACTTCAAGCGTCCAAATTACTCACTATTTTCAATTAAGAGTACCTTACAAATTACACAAGACCGGAGACAACAAGATGGCTAAACAGTTAAGTGGCGCGGGTTTACGCGGCCAAGTTGCAGGCAAAACAGCATTATCAACCGTAGGTAAATCAGGTTCTGGTTTAACGTATCGTGGTTACGACGTAAAAGACTTAGCGCAAAACTGTCAATTTGAAGAAGTAGCGTACCTTATTCTTAAGGGCAAGCTACCTAACCAGTCTGAGCTAGATGCTTATAAAACTAAGCTTCGCGGTATGCGCGGTCTTCCAACAGCACTCAAAGAAGTGCTAGAGCGCATTCCAAAAAATGCCCACCCAATGGACGTACTTCGCACGGGCTGTTCAATGCTGGGTAACCTTGAAATGGAAACCAGCTTCGACCAGCAACAAGATGTTACCGATCGTATGTTAGCGTGTTTCCCAAGCATCATTTGTTACTGGTACCGCTTCTCGCACGATGGCGTGCGCGTAGACGTTGAAACCGATGACGACTCAATTGGTGGTCACTTCCTACATATGCTTCATGGCGAAAAGCCTCGTGAGCTGCACGAGCAAGTCATGCATGTTTCGCTAATTCTCTATGCAGAGCACGAGTTTAACGCGTCTACTTTTACTGCACGTGTTTGTGCATCAACTTTATCTGATATGCATTCTTGCGTAACCGGTGCTATCGGCTCACTTCGCGGTCCACTTCACGGCGGTGCTAACGAAGCCGCTATGGAAATGATTGAAGGCTTCACTTCACCTGATGATGCTGAAGAAAAAATGATGGGTATGCTTGAGCGCAAAGAGAAGATCATGGGCTTTGGTCACGCGATTTACTCAGAGTCTGACCCGCGTAATGAGATCATTAAGCAATGGTCTGAAAAACTGGCTGCTGATGTGGGTGACGACGTACTTTACCCTGTGTCTGTTCGCTGTGAAGAAGTGATGTGGCGCGAGAAGAAGCTTTTCTGTAACGCCGATTTCTTCCATGCCTCTGCGTATAACTTTATGGGTATCCCTACGCCGTTGTTCACACCAATCTTCGTAATGTCGCGCCTAACGGGTTGGGCAGCACACGTTATGGAACAGCGCGCTGACAACCGTATTATTCGTCCATCAGCAGAATACACAGGCGAAGAGCTACGCCCAGTGCCAGCTATTAGCGAACGCGCTTAAGATAAGGTTGGGGTTTTATGAATATTGATTACCGTAAACCGCTTCCAAACGCGGGTATCGATTTTTTCGATACCCGTGAAGCGGTAGATGCTATTGAGCCTGGCGCCTACGCCAAGCTGCCTTATACGTCGCGTGTACTGGCTGAAAACTTAGTGCGCAAATGTGCACCTGAAATGCTAACTGATTCGCTTAAGCAGCTTATTTACCGCAAGCGCGACTTAGACTTTCCGTGGTTTCCTGCCCGCGTGGTGTGCCACGATATCTTGGGCCAAACGGCACTGGTAGACTTAGCGGGGCTTCGCGATGCTATTGCAGCAAAAGGCGGCGATCCGGCGAAGGTTAACCCTGTTGTTCCAACACAGCTGATTGTGGATCACTCACTAGCGGTAGAGCATGCTGGTTTCGAGAAAGACGCGTTTGAAAAGAACCGCGCTATTGAAGACAGACGCAACGACGACCGTTTCCACTTTATCAACTGGACAAAAACCGCATTTAAAAACGTGGATGTTATCCCCCCGGGTAACGGTATTATGCACCAGATAAATTTGGAGCGTATGTCACCGGTTATTCAAGCTCGCGATGGCGTAGCATTCCCAGACACACTAGTAGGTACCGACAGCCACACGCCGCATGTTGATGCACTTGGCGTAATTGCTGTGGGCGTTGGCGGCCTTGAAGCGGAAAGCGTTATGCTAGGCCGTGCGTCTTACATGCGTCTGCCAGACATTGTAGGTGTTGAACTTACCGGCAAACCACAGCCAGGCATTACCGCAACCGACATTGTATTAGCATTAACAGAGTTCTTGCGTAAAGAGCGTGTGGTATCTGCGTATTTGGAATTTTATGGCGAAGGTGCGTCGCACCTAACGCTGGGCGACCGAGCTACCATTTCCAACATGACGCCGGAATACGGCGCCACTGCGGCCATGTTCTACATTGACCAGCAAACCATTGATTACTTGCGCCTGACTGGACGTGAAGAAAAGCAAATTGCATTGGTTGAACAATACGCCAAGCATACCGGTTTATGGGCAGATGACTTAGCAACAGCAGAATACGAGCGCGTGCTTACGTTCGACCTTTCTGCTGTTGGCCGTAACATGGCTGGCCCTTCGAACCCTCACGCTCGCTTGCCTACCAGCGACTTAGAAACTCGCGGCATTGCTGCGAAGTGGGATGAAGAAGAAGGCAAAATGCCTGATGGCGCGGTTATTATCGCAGCTATTACAAGTTGTACCAATACATCTAACCCGCGCAATGTTATTGCGGCAGGTCTGCTTGCACGCAACGCCAACGAGTGCGGTTTAACCCGCAAGCCGTGGGTTAAAAGCTCGCTAGCGCCTGGCTCTAAAGCCGTTAAGCTTTATCTTGAAGAAGCTAACCTAATGAGCGAGTTGGAAGATTTAGGCTTTGGCGTTGTAGCATTTGCCTGTACTACCTGTAACGGCATGAGCGGCGCGCTAGACCCGAAAATTCAGCAAGAAATCATCGACCGCGATCTTTACTCAACAGCAGTATTGTCGGGTAACCGTAACTTCGACGGCCGTATTCACCCTTACGCAAAGCAAGCATTCTTAGCATCGCCACCACTGGTTGTGGCTTACGCCATCGCCGGTACCGTGCGCTTTGATATTGAAAAAGACGTATTGGGCACCGACAAAGAAGGCAACCCAGTAACGCTTAAAGACATTTGGCCAAGCGACGAAGAAATTGACGCTATTGTAGCGAAATCGGTGAAGCCAGAGCACTTCAGAAAAGTGTACGAGCCAATGTTCGACCTTAGCGTTGACTACGGAAAAGACATTAACCCGCTTTATGACTGGCGTGAAATGAGCACCTACATTCGTCGCCCGCCCTATTGGGAAGGCGCAATGGATGCTGAGCGCACCATGAAAGGTATGCGTCCACTGGCTATTTTGGGAGATAACATCACCACCGATCACTTGTCGCCTTCAAACGCTATTTTAGCCAGCAGTGCGGCAGGTGAATACCTTCATAAAATGGGCTTACCGGAAGAAGACTTTAACTCGTATGCTACACACCGTGGTGACCACTTAACCGCACAGCGCGCTACCCTTGCGAACCCGAAAGTGTTCAACGAGATGGTGCTTGAAAACGGTGAAGTGAAGCAAGGTTCACTGGCGCGCGTTGAGCCAGAAGGAGAAGTTATGCGCATGTGGGAAGCTATTGAAACCTACATGAACCGCAGACAGCCGCTGATTATTGTTGCTGGCGCTGACTACGGTCAGGGCTCGTCACGAGACTGGGCAGCCAAAGGCGTGCGCCTTGCGGGTGTTGAAGTGATTGTAGCTGAAGGTTTCGAACGTATTCACCGCACTAATCTAATTGGTATGGGCGTATTACCCCTTGAGTTTAAACCAGGTACTACACGTAAAACACTAGAACTAGATGGCACAGAAACGTACGACGTAAGCGGCGAACCGTCACCAGGTGCAACGCTAACACTGGTAGTGAACCGTCAAAACGGCGAGCAACTAGACGTGCCGGTAACCTGCCGTTTAGACACTGCAGAAGAAGTCTCGATTTACAGCGCAGGCGGCGTATTACAACGCTTCGCCAAGGACTTCTTAGAAGCTGAAGCTAGCTGATTGTGATAGGAAGACCTTTCAGTGGGAGGAGGTGAATTAGTTACAGGGCACGCCCTAAATACGTCCCTATAGGCTCCCAACTCGCATACTTGCGAGTTGAGGGCCCTGAAACTGACCCACCTCCCCCACTTAAGTTCGGCCAATATTGCATCAGTTTACTTAGCTGGGAGATAAGTTAGTCATAGGGCACGCCCTAAATACGTCCCTATAGGCTCCCAACTCGCATACTTGCGAGTTGAAGGCCCTGAAACTAATCCACCTCCTCCGTAGCTAGTATCAGCTAGTTTGGTTGGAAGCTGTTTGTGATTTGAAACCCTCCAGCCGCAAGGATGCGGCTGGGGAGCGCACATGGATGTGTTCACAGCGTGTTTCAAATCACGAACAACCTTCACTTCTCTCCAGACTAAAATGGTTTTAGTTTAAGAGTGCGTTGAGGCACGGTTGAAACCTTCGGGGCATAGACCTCCCCTCTCGATAGAGTTTATTACTTTTGGTTGGAAGCTGTTTGTGATTTGAAACCCTCCAGCCGCAAGGATGCGGCTGGGGAGCTCACATGGATGTGTTCACAGCGTGTTTCAAATCACAAACAGCTTTCAACCTTTCAAAACAACAAAGGAAAAAACATGACAAAGTATGCGCCACAACTTCGAGTACCGGCTACCTACATGCGTGGCGGTACCAGTAAGGGTGTGTTTTTCAATTTAACCGATTTGCCAGAAGCCGCGCAAAAGCCAGGTCCGGCGCGCGATGCCCTGCTTCTGCGCGTAATTGGCAGCCCCGATCCTTACGGTAAACAAACCGACGGTATGGGCGGTGCTACATCAAGTACCAGCAAAACCGTTATCTTAAGCAAAAGTGAACGTGAAGGTTACGATGTCGACTATCTATTTGGTCAAGTAGCCATAGACAAGCCATTCGTAGACTGGAGTGGAAACTGCGGAAACCTAACGGCAGCCGTAGGCGCATTTGCGATAACCAATGGGCTAGTGGATAGAAGTAAATTACCAGAAAACGGCATTGCCACCGTCAACATTTGGCAAGCCAATATCAACAAAGCCATTATCGCTAAGGTGCCAATGACTAACGGGGAAGTACAAGAAACGGGCGACTTTGAACTAGACGGTGTCACCTTCCCTGCCGCAGAAGTAGAAGTAGCCTTTGTTGACCCAGCTGACGGTGAAGGGGCAATCTTCCCGACAGGACGATTAGTCGACACACTTGAAGTTCCAGGCGTAGGCTCACTTCAGGCGACCATGATAAACGCGGGTATTCCGACTATTTTCATCAACGCAGAAGATATTGGCTACACAGGCACTGAACTGCAGGATGATATAAACAGCGACTCCGAGGCGCTGTCCAAGTTCGAAGCAATTCGTGCACACGGCGCGGTTCAGATGGGGCTCATCAATGATGTGGGTGAAGCTGCAAACAGGCAGCACACACCAAAAGTCGCGTTCGTTGCACCTCCAAGAGGTTACCAAGCTTCCAGTGGCAAAGATATTTTGGGTTCGGACATTGATGTATTGGTTCGCGCACTGTCTATGGGGAAACTTCATCATGCTATGATGGGCACGGCAGCAGTCGCGATCGCAGCGGCTGCGGCGATACCCGGCACTCTTGTAAATATCGCAGCTGGCGGCGACGAAAGAGACTCGGTTACTTTTGGGCATCCATCTGGAACGCTTAGAGTAGGAGCAAGAGCTACGTTTGAAGACGACAAGTGGCAAATTAAGCAAGCTGTAATGAGCAGAAGCGCACGTATTTTGATGGAAGGCTCCGTGCGTGTTCCCGCTGAACAAAGTTAGTACAACGCAATGTTATATAAGAATAAAATTATTTAGACATAAGTATAAAACGCCCTCTCTTTGAGGGCTTTTTTGTCTATAATTGGTTATTATCGAAGCCTAAGTGCCGAGAGTAGATCACATGTATAAAGTTCTTGTAGTAGAAGACAGTCTCACTGTCCGAAAGATTGTAAACAAACTTATTGAGGATAATCCTCACTTTACGTGTGATCTGTGCGAAGATCTTGCGGAAGCTAAAAGTGCCCTCGAGAGTGACACCGAATACTTGGCAGCCATCGTCGACTTAAACCTTCCCGACGCTCCCAACGGCGAGAGCGTTGAGCTTGCACTTTCCTACAACGTTCCAACCATCGTACTTACTGGGAATTTCGACGAATTTACCCGTGCTCAGTTACTCGATCAGGGCGTACTGGATTACATTACAAAAGAGTCTCGCTATTCATACCTTCAAGTGTCTAAACTTGTAGACCGTTTAAGAAAGAATCTCACTACCAAAGTGTTGGTGGTGGAAGATTCTAGAACGAGCCGAAATCACATTTGCTCATTACTTCGCAAATTCCAATTTCAGGTGCATGAAGCGAACGATGGCTTAGAAGCGTTGGAAGAGCTTGATAATCACCGCGATATTAAAATGGTTATTGCCGATCACCGTATGCCCAATATGGACGGTTATGAACTGGTTAAAGCAATACGCCACGAAAAACGCATGCAAGACTTGGTATTTATCGGTTTATCGGCAAACGGCGACAGCGTGTTGACCTCGAAATTCATTAAAAGCGGCGCCAATGACTTCCTGTCCAAACCGTTTTATCACGAAGAATTCTACTGCAGAATTATGCAAAACCTTGAATCACAGGAAATGATTCAAACCATTAGAAATTCAGCAAACTTAGACCCGCTAACCAAGGTATACAATCGCCGTTTTCTCTACGAAAAAGCAGAGGAGTTATTTGCCAATAAAGCGTCGAGAAAGGATGTCATTGTGTCTATGATCGATGCTGACAACTTCAAAAGTGTAAACGATACCTACGGCCATAAAACGGGTGACATGTTATTGCAGGAATTTGCAGCATTGTTAAAAGATTACTTCCCCGACGATCTTATTGTGCGCTATGGGGGTGAAGAATTTACAGTGGTATCGGTAAGGCCACCTAAAGTGTATCTATCTGCGCTTTCAGCGTTTATGGATGCAGTGCGCTCTACTATTTTTACCAATCACAAGTTCAATATCACGTGCAGTATCGGCGTATGTACCGAGGAACACAAGTGCTTGGAGTCGCAGTTAGAAGTGGCTGATGCGCGCTTATACGAAGCTAAGCACGCGGGCAAAGATCAGATTATTCTGAGAGACTCAGTTGCCAAAACAGTAGAGGCGTAAATCACTGAGTCTACTGCAGCCAACGCGGCATTAAGTAGCAAACAACGACCAATAAGCAAAAATAGCCAAGCAATAGGGTGGCAATCGGCTTATCAATCAGTAAGCGTCGTTGACCAGAGGTGGTGATCGTCGCTGTATCGTTTTCATCATTAGCTGACAAAACAGACAAGATAATAGCGGGTATCACTGTGCTCGCGAACCCCGTTACATTCCACCAAAACCAAAACACGTCCTCGACAAAAAATGCGAACGACAAATTAGTCAGCACGCCACACATCAGGCCGGTATTGACCTGTGTGGCATTTATCTTCTTCGTTAGCATGCCAAGTAGAAACACAGCCAAGACAGGACCAAAAAAAACAGAGCCCACTTTGTTCACCGCTTCTATTACGGTAGGCGCTATATCGCCAGCATTGAGCGAAAGCAGCAAAATAATCCCTCCCCAAAGCAAGCCCGCTAACTTAGCATGACTCAAGTAGCCTTCAGGTTTTGCGCGTTTCCGAGTGAGTTTGAAATAATCTTCAAGCGAAACAGCGGCAAGAGAGTTTATTGCTGAGCTCAGTGATGACATGGCTGCAGCAAGAATAGCGACCACAAGCAAGCCGATAAGCCCATGAGGTAAATAATTAAGAATAAAGACCGGCATAAGCCAGTCCGGATTATCTTTAGGAATTTGCGATAGCAAGTTGGCGTCGTTAAACGCTAGTGTGCCGACCACCAAGCCTGCTAAACAATATAGAAGTGTTATGGGGAACCTAAAAATGCCATTGGCTAACATCATCTTTTTAAGATCGCTTTCCGATTTCGCTGACAATGCCCTCTGTGCTTCTGATTGATCACAACCGTAGTATGAGGCGTAAAGGATCACGCCACCTAGCACCATAGGAAAAAAGCCGAAGCCATCACCATCAAAACCCAGAGATGAAAAATTAAGGGTAGAGACCCGCTCGCTTGGAAGTAACTGTAAAAAATGCTCCCAACCGCCTAATGCGTTAAGACCAAAAGCAATGCAGATAGCTGTGCCCAAAACGATGACAACCATTTGTACCGCGTCACCATATACAACTGCTTTCATGCCTCCTTGTAAGGAGTACAAAACGGTAATCACACCAATGAGTAATATTGCCTGCGTGGATGAAACCTGCATGGTTCCTTGCAATATAATGGATAGCGCGTAAACCATTAAGCCGGTAGCGAAGGCTCTGCTAAATTGAAATACAACACTGATACAAATACGGGTAGAGGTAGAGAAACGTCGCTCAAGATAGTCATAAATACTCACCACACCGCTTCGGTATAATGTAGGCAACACGGTGCTAATGAGTAAAAGCATGGCTAACGGAACTGCTAGTTCATAAGAGAGCCAAATCAGCCCTCCACCCTCACGGAAGCCGACAAATGCAGGAGCGGAAATGAAACTGACCGCCGAGAGTTGCGTCGCCATCACTGAAAGTAACAGCGGTTTCCAACTTAAGCTTCTTCCAGCGAGAAAATAGTCTTTCTTTGACTGCTGTCCACGCAAGCTAAAGCCGATGACGAGTAACGTGATGAGGTAAATCGCGATGACACTGTAATCAAGAATATCCATATAGACGCAAGGTTAAGCAACTAAATACCTACCATTACATAAACTCGGTCTATTTGCATAAAAAACGTATAAAAAAGCAGCGTTCAAAGAAATAGTGTACGTTACATCCAAGACCTTCTGGTTGACTCCACCTCGAATAGCACACTATCTGCTAGTTTATTAACGTAATCTTCTGGTAGAAACGGCACAGTCACCGCCCCCGAAGCCAGTACAAACTTAACGGTGGCCTGTTTTCTTCGCTTCATAAACACGCTTTGCTTAACGATAACTTGCTGCGCTTTATAGGGCTCAAAGCATTGATAGTCGATGCCTATTCTACCTCGCCTTATATAAACGTACTTACTGTCGTAGGCTATACCCCATCGCCACCACCTAAGCGTGAGTAACAGCGATACCGCACAAAAGACAACGAGTGAACCTAGCATAATATCTAGATGGGACGACAAAGCGCCTATGGTGAAAAAGGTAATAAAAGGCAACGTCCAGCCCGCAAGCAACCAAAAAGTAATAAATCGCTTACTAATGGTTTGATAATCTTGACCTCGCAGGTCACATCCTGGCATCACTTCTTGACTAAGCGCGAAGGCTTCATCTTCGGTTACCGATGGCACAATAAGCTTATTTGGCGACATCAGTTCTTGCATTTGCTGCCCAGCCGTTGAGTTCTGCTCAAAATACAAATTCACCCGCTTTAGTATTTTATCCAGCCAGTCTTGCTTCGCCGTAATCATTTGGATGCGTGAAGCTCGCATGCTGACTTCCAGTTTATTAAGCAAGCCGCTGCGACGGATATAGCGATCACCTGTTCGTGAAAGTGTGTAGCCGTAAAAAGTGAAAAGCGCGCCACCAACACTCAGCAGTGCCACTAACGCCATAAGCATCATGAGAATGACAAAGGCATACAATCCAAATTGCCACCACGCAACCGTTTGTTCACCAACCAGCTGATTAAGCTGCAAGCCTTTATCGGCTAACCACTCTGAAACCAGACCGAACACATCGTCATAGAAAGGTGCCGCAGCACCCAGTATGATCCACACGCGATTGTTGGTGATACCGTGAATAATAATGTCTTTCACGGACCGTCGATTTAATACTTCTTCATTTGAATGGGAAGAATCTACCGCTTTAGCGCGTGTTCGTGGCGAGGGAAAAGACGAACTCTGCTCGTCGGATAAATCTTCATTTGGCAAACAATCCAGGTCACCCTCATCGTGCAGCGCTTTTTCATACAACACCTGCTTTTTTAGCGCTTCAGCATAAACTTCAGGAACCGCTACAATTTTAGCTTCTTCTTTCCCACTTCCTGCGGTATCAAGCACCACTAGCGCGTACCCAAAAGGTCGGTAATAAAAAGGGCGTTCTATCTTAACGTTTTGAATACGCCACAAGGGCAAGTTGGTATAGCGGCGTTGAAACACGCCATGATGAATCTCAACGTGCTGGTTGTGCACGCGAAACTTGTACATTAAAAAGCTTATTACGCCGCTGACACTGGTAGATAGAAAGAGGATTCCAGCACCGATTAGTACTTCAGGCGACAGCAGGTTATCCCAAATATTGAACGATATGGCTAAGGCGGGAATGGTATAAATAAGCACTTGAGCCGAGTTGGTAAAATTGCGAATAGTAAAATACAAAATAGAAATTAGAGAGAGGCGCTGCCACTCATCACCCGTCTCTACTTTAAGTTTCGGTTCTTCCATATTAGCATCCTGCCCATGGGATTTGAGCACAGCATCTTCTTTCAGCTCTTTTGACTGATTAAGTGTAGGCGCTTGGTGTGAGGGCGTTTCTGATACCGTCATTAGCGTGCACCTATGTCTTTATGAGCAAGAATGAACTCACGCAACTGCTCTGCCCTTTCAATGCTTAACCCAGGTATTTCAAACGTGTGCATTTCACCACCAGCCGAAAACACCTGAAGTGAGGCAAGACCCGCCCACCTGTCCAATGGACCGCGATTAACCTCTACATGCTGAACACGCAAAATAGGTTGGCACGAGAGTTTTCTAAAAATTAGCCCTGACTGCTTACTGATGTCTTGCTCTCGAATCGCATAAAATATGCGTACATCAGCAAAAAAGTGGTACAGCGCCCATAGAGAGCCTACAGCGACGATACCAGCAACAACATACGGGTAGGCTTGCAGCAGTCCTTCTGGCAATGACCAAAAGCTTTGGAATCGTAACGCAGAAGCAATACCTATTAGCACTGAGGCTATCAATCCAATGGAGAGGATATTTAGTGTCCGGTACTTTTTGGATATAGGAAGTAATGCGAGCGTTTTAAGTGAGGGAATTTCCTCAACACTGAGCTGATTATTTGAAAACACGGTTTCTTGTTGTGCGCTAATTGTCATCGCATTAATTCCTTTTACCACTGTATAAATAAGATCAGCCTGCCGCTTTTTTTAAGGAGAGGCTTAGCTACTTAGCAACGCTGCTCTGACCGCTTTCTCTAGCGCAGTTTTTATAACAAAAAAGAGGGCAAGCCCTCTTTTTACGTTACCTATTAAAGAGCGCGTTATGCTAACTAGTCATCAACCTGCTGTTCATTCAGCCAATCGTGTAGTGCCTTCATGTCGTGCTGAACGGCCATTTGTAGCTCTTCTACCCAATCATGGACATTTTCCCACCATGTTGGGTGGTCTCCCTGTTGAATTTGATTAGCTATACGCTGTACGCGAGCCAAGCCAACAGAGCCAGCGGCGCCTTTAATTTTGTGAGCCTGTGAGCACACTTCTGACTTTTCGTCCGCACTTAAGCTTAGCTGCAGTATTTCCATGTATTCAGGCATTTTCTCTTGGAATACTTTAACGCTAGCGCGCACCATTTCATCCCCTATGGTATCAACTAACATCTGTAACAAGTCCATATCTAAAATGTTACTTAATGTTTTGTTAGGTTCAGGGCGCTCTACTTCGCCATCAATTTCAAGCGGTGCAGGTGGTGCATGGAACAGCTCGTTAAACACCTCGATAACGCGAGATTTTTTGATCGGCTTCGCAATAACGTCATCCATACCGTTTTCTAAGTATTCATCACGCTTTTTAATGACGTTTGCCGTTAGCGCCACGATAGGCGTTTGCATAACCAGATCTTCTTCAATAATCGTACTTGCCACATCGAATCCTGTCATGTCAGGCAATTGAATATCAAGCAAGATAAGGTCGTATTGGTTTTCCCTGACTTTGTCTATGGCTTCTTGACCGGTCATTGCTACATCGACTTTCTGGCCAAGCTTCTCGAGCAAGGCTTTAGCGACCATTACGTTCAATTCAATATCTTCTACTAACAAGATATTGAGCCCTGTCACTTGAAGCTGCGCGACTTTCATCGGGCTATTAGAAATTTGAACAGGCAACACAATTTCAAAACGGGTGCCTTTACCCACTTTACTTGAAACGTGAATTTCACCTTTCATCAAGTCGACCATTTGCTTACAAATTGCCAATCCAATACCGGTACCTGTGGCCGATTGGTGGTCAGGGTGATCAACCTGATAGTACATGGCAAAAATCTTATCAATTTCGCTTTCAGGAATACCTACGCCCGTGTCTTCAATCACAAATGTTACATACGCCTTATCACCATCAGGTTTCGTCGATGAAACCGTTAGACTTACGTGACCTTTTTGTGTGAACTTCACTGCGTTAAACAGGATGTTCCATAATATCTGACGAAGGCGCGTACCATCTATTTCAACAAGACGGGGAAGCGGCTCGTTAATTGTCGTTTTAAGCTCTAGCTGTTTGTCGGCTGCAAGTAGACGAATAATGCTGCTAAGTTCTTCGGTAAAGTCTTTCAACGATATGGTTTTTAGACTCAGCTCAAGCTTATCTCTGTCTAACTTATCAAGGTCGATAATATCGTTAAAAATATTACCTAATGTTATAGCGCTGGCGTATATCGTACTTACCCAGTTAAATTGTTCTTCACTCAACTCGGTATCACGCAGCATACGGCTTAAGCCCACAATACCGTTTAGCGGTGTGCGTAGCTCATGACTTATGGTTGCGATAAAGCGAGTTTTGTCGGTACTTGCTTTTGCAGCAGCATTTTCAGCTTGCTTACGCTCAGTCATGTCTCGACCGAACGACAACAAGCCAAGGCGATTACCGTCTTTATCGAAGAAAGGTACACGCTTCATTTCGAAGTAACGACGACGTCCATCAGCAAAGCGAAGCCACAGCTCTTCAGTGATACTGGCGTTGGTTTCTAGAACTTCGTGATCACTCGCTACAATTTGCCTAGCTAGCTCTTCTTCGTATACATCTTTTGGCGTTAAGCCAAGCAGTTCTTGCTCAGTTTTGCCTGTCATCAACTCGGCAATGCGATTGCAACCAGCAAATCGACCTTCTTCATTGCGATAGTAAATTAAGTCTGGCGAAGCATCGATGATGGAACGTAACAGTGTGGATAAGCGGCGTGCTTGTGCTTCTTGTTCGGATTTATCTTGAATTTCTTTTTCTAAATCTTTAAAAAGCGCTTCACGCTCTTCTTGTGCTTGCTTGCGCTGCTCTATCTCGTGATTAAGCTGTCTGATGTTGCTTTGAAGTTCGCGGTTAAGAAAGACATCTTCTTCACGCAAACTTTCCAACTGGCTTACCACTTCCTTTAAGTTGGTACGTGAGTTTTCTAATTGCTTGATTAACTCACTAAAGAAATAAAGTACCCAAGGCGCAGATAACATGGTCAGTACTACAGCACTGATGAAGTCATCGGGCTGAACCTGGCTTCCCATACTTACGCGTATCACGTAGGAACCGCCTAGCGTGAACACCAGCGAAAGAACAACAAACAAAATGCTGAGCTTTAGAGTGCCAAAACGCTGAACAAATTGAGCAAAGCGGATTGCCCAAGAATCGTTTGGTGTATCTGAATGCATGTACGTCTATTCTAAACTTATTTTGCCTGTATCCTATCAGGCTTTCCCCTTTTCGGGAATGCGGTTTGTCAAAGCGGGAATCTACCGTCCTGGACGACCTCAGGATTTGAAAGGTGACTTTTCGGTAATTTCATTTATATACCGAGTATTTACCCACCCTACTTTTGTGTAAGACACTTTCGCCCACTCTCCTTGCTTTTCCAGTATTTTAAGTACCTCTCCCTTGTTCAATCCATTTTCGATCTTTGAGAAAGTAATATCGGGTCCTTTTCTTACATTCAATGAATTAGCACTTACGTTAGCCACTCGCTTTACTGCGCTGACACTATCCCGTTGTATTTGATCATGCGCTTCGCGTTGTGAATTCGTTTCGCTCGCTTCCGTCGCCCACTGTTCACTATTACCTTTTAAGGCGGCAGCCTTGAATTTTTGGATAGGAAAAGCGGGGCCGGGATCGACTTTTCTAGACGGCGCAATTTCATCGTGCCCAACAATAGTAGAAATATTGTAATGGCTGCACAACGCTTTGCAGAGTGAAAGCGTTCTCGAAATTTGTATTTCGGTATACTTGTGCCAGTAACCGGTTGACTGCTGATTAATATGTTGCGCAACTAACACTTCATGCTCATCGTAAATTTCACCAAACCAACTTTCATACGCGCCGTTTCCTCTATCCTTAAGCTGGCCCGCATTGTCTAGTTCAATACCAATAGAATACCGATTTAAGCCATTGCGACCTTCATAGTGACTTTCTCCCGCGTGCCACGCAATTTTATTAGTCGATAGCATTTGAACAATGTCGCCATTTCGCCCTACGGCAAAGTGAGCAGACACACCGCTGTCTGCATTGGTTAATACGTTTACAGAGGACTCCAGGCTACTGCCAGCCGTAAAGTGTATAACGATGGTATCGGGGCTACCGCTTTGGAAATATCCAGAGGTATTTGGAGAGGGCTTAAAACTCACGTTTTCGCCGTTCAATAAATGGTCTTCTATTTCAAAGGAATAAATAGATGTTGCGTGTAGTGCTTTCATAGAATAGCCCTTATTGGCCAGATAGCATGTGCTTTCAGTGAATTTTTATTCCGTAGCCGTCACCTATACACCCTTAAAAATAAAACGAATGCCGTATCAAGTCTTGCAGTGATGAGCAATAACATTACACGCGAATGATTTTTAACCAATATAGCAAAGTACTTATGTAAGTGGAACCTTGTCTTTACAATTAAATAAAAATACAAATAAACGCCATTTGACAACATAAAACAACGATTGAATCGCATAATTATTCACCGATAAAATATAAATGAGAACCAATATCATTTGATGAAGCTAAACTATCTCCATTTATTGGCTGATAACATTTTTGTTACAAACATAAATAAGACGATGTATGCAATTGATATTTAAGTACTTAATTATATTTATACGAATTCACTATAAAGCTTATACTTTTAGCGTTTGATTTTAGTTTTTAATGTGGGTATTTTGTACGGCCCGCATCGCAATAATGCATAAAAATGCGGAAACGACTGGAATCCTCTAATAATAAATAACGACAAGAAAGGCGCACGCCGCAAGCAATACCGCTCGCAGGCTTAAAAGACGTCTAATAATGTTGTGATACGCAAACCTAGGCGCATCTACACGCAACGCATACCTTGCCCAGTCAAAAGGTTGAAGGAGTTAAGAGATGAGTTTATATAATCCCAATGATTCCCGGGACAACTGTGGGTTTGGCTTAATTGCTCACACTCATGGGGAAGCCAGTCACGAATTGGTAACGACTGCTATTCACGGTTTAGACCGTATGCAGCATCGTGGCGGTATCGCCGCCGACGGGAAAACCGGTGACGGCTGTGGTTTATTACTACAGAAACCGGATGCGTTCTTCCATGCAATCGCCGAAGAAAATGGCTGGAAACTCAGCAAAAAATACGGCGTGGGCATGATTTTCTTAAGTCAGGACCCGGTACTTGCGCAAGCCGCGCGTGAAGTACTTAATGAAGAACTAGAAAAAGAAACACTTTCAGTAGTGGGTTGGCGCGAAGTGCCTGTCGACCACTCAGTACTGGGTGAATTAGCGCTAACGGGTGTTCCACAAATTGAACAGGTATTTGTGAACGCACCAGCAGGCTGGAGAAAACGCGACCTTGAGCGTCGTTTGTATATGATCCGCCGCCGCGCTGAAAAACGTCTTGAGAAAGATCCCGATTTTTACGTAGCTTGTTTGTCGGGCTTGGTAACGATCTACAAAGGCTTGGTAATGCCGAAAGACTTACCTGCCTTTTATCACGATCTTGCCGATGAGCGTATGCAAAGCGCAATTTGCGTTTTCCACCAACGCTTTTCAACAAACACATTACCGCGCTGGCCTCTTGCTCAGCCTTTCCGTTTCCTTGCGCACAATGGTGAAATTAACACCATCAAAGGAAACCGCGACTGGGCCATGGCACGTGCAGCTAAATTTGCAACGCCACTTATTCCAGACCTTAAAGATGCAGCACCTTTTGTTAATACTGAAGGTTCAGACTCATCATCACTGGATAACATGCTGGAGCTATTCTTAGCCGGCGGTATGGATTTATTCCGTGCCATGCGGTTACTTGTTCCACCCGCCTATCAAAACAACAAAACCATGGACGATGACCTTCGTGCATTTTACGAGTTCAACTCTATGCACATGGAACCATGGGACGGCCCAGCGGGTATCGTTTTAACTAATGGTCGCCACGTAGCCTGTAACCTTGATAGAAATGGTCTACGTCCTGCACGTTACGTTATCACTAAGAACGGTTTCATTACCCTAGCCTCAGAAGTAGGTATCTGGGATTACGAGCAAGCCGATGTAATTGAAAAAGGCCGTGTAGGCCCAGGTGAAATGCTTGCTGTAGACACCTATACAGGCAAAATCTGGCGCTCTACTGAAATTGATGAAGACTTAAAAGCACGTCACCCTTATAAAGAGTGGCTAGACAAGCATATTCGTCGACTTACACCAATTGAAAAGCTTGATGCGTCATTAATTGGTAAACGTGTGTTTGACGACGATGCCATGGCGGTGTATCACAAGCTACACGCCTACAGCTATGAAGAAATTCAACAAGTTGTAAAAGTACTTGCGAAAGACGGTCAAGAAGCCGTTGGCTCTATGGGTGATGACACGCCAATGGCGGTTATGTCCTCGCGTCAGCGTACGGTTTACGACTATTTCCGTCAGCAATTTGCACAGGTAACTAACCCGCCAATCGATCCGCTACGTGAAAACCACGTTATGTCGTTGGCAACCTGTATTGGCCGCGAGCAAAACGTATTTAGCGAAACCTCAGGTTACGCCGACCGCGTATTGTTCGACTCGCCAGTACTAATGTATACCGACCTTAAACAGTTGCGCGAATTTAACCCAGACAACTACTATTCAGAAGTCGTGGAGCTTCAATATGCACCGCAAGAAGGTTTAAAGAAAGCCATCGAGCGCGTGTGTAACGAAGTAGAGATGCTGGTTAAAAACAAGCGTGCTGCGTTCGTTATTCTGTCTGACAGAAACATTAAGCAAAATCGTTTGGTTATCCCTGCAGCTATGGCAGTTGGTGCGGTACAGCGTCGCCTAGTTGAAAAGTCATTGCGCTGCGATGCTAACGTTGTTGTTGAAACAGCAAGTGCCCGCGATCCACACCATTTTGCGGTGTTGATTGGCCTAGGTGCCACTGCGGTTTACCCATTCCTTGCATATGAAACTATTGAGCAGCTTTGTGAAAAAGGTGAGCTAGATATTTCTCCTATGCAGGCCACGTTGAACTACCGTAAGGGTATCAACAAGGGCTTGTATAAGATCATGTCGAAAATGGGTATTAGTACCGTTGCTAGTTACCGTAGCTCTAAACTGTTTGAAGCAGTGGGTATTAACAACGAAGTGATGAAGCTATGCTTCAAAGGTGTAACCTCACGCATTCAAGGTGCGGGTTTCGATGATTTCCATCAAGACCTTATCAACCTAAACCGTATTGCATGGCTTAAGCGTAAGTCTGTCGATCACGGCGGCTTGCTTAAATACGTGCACGGTGGCGAATATCACGCCTATAACCCAGACGTAGTCAGTACGCTTCAAAAGGCTGTGGTGTCGGGTAACTACGACGACTACCAGCAATATGCCAAGCTTGTTAACGAGCGTGCGCCTGCGCACATTCGCGACTTGCTAGCTATAAACCCTAATTGCGACCCTATTGATATTAGCGAAGTTGAAGCACCGGAAAACTTATTTCCACGCTTCGATACAGCAGCGATGTCAATTGGTGCACTAAGCCCTGAAGCGCACGAAGCACTGGCGATAGCCATGAACCGCTTGGGCGGACAGTCTAACTCAGGGGAAGGTGGCGAACACCCTTCTCGCTTTGGAACTGAAAAGAACTCCAAAATTAAACAGGTGGCTTCAGGTCGCTTTGGCGTAACGCCTCACTATTTGGTTAACGCTAACGTTATTCAAATTAAAGTGGCGCAGGGTGCAAAACCGGGTGAAGGTGGTCAGCTTCCAGGCGATAAGGTAAATAAGTACATAGCACAGCTACGTTTCTCTGTGCCGGGTGTAACCCTTATTTCACCGCCTCCGCACCATGATATTTACTCAATTGAAGATTTAGCACAGCTAATTTTCGACTTGAAACAGGTTAATCCAACGGCACTTATATCCGTTAAGCTAGTATCTGAGCCGGGTGTTGGCACCATTGCAACGGGTGTAGCGAAAGCCTATGCCGACCTTATCACAGTTTCAGGTTACGACGGCGGTACAGGTGCAAGCCCGCTAACATCAGTTAAGTATGCGGGTAGTCCGTTCGAGCTTGGTTTATCTGAAACTCAGCAAGCGCTTATTGAAAACGGCTTACGTCACAAAGTACGCGTTCAAACCGACGGTGGTTTGAAAACAGGCTTAGACGTAGTAAAAGCCGGTATTTTAGGCGCTGAGAGCTTTGGTTTTGGTACAGGACCAATGGTTGCCTTAGGCTGTAAATACTTGCGTATTTGCCACTTGAACAACTGTGCGACCGGTGTTGCAACGCAGGATCAAAAACTGCGTGACGACCACTTCATTGGCTTACCTGATATGGTAATGAACTACTTCAAGTTTATTGCTCAAGAAGTGCGTGAAATCATGGCGTCTATGGGTATTGCTAAGTTCGACGACCTTGTTGGTCGCACAGAGCTACTTAAAGTGCTAGACGGCATTACCGCTAAGCAAAACCGTTTAGATTTGTCTCCGTTGCTAGCGCAGCCTAAAGCAGGCGACCATACGCGCTTGTTCTGCTCACAAACGACTAACGCGCCTGTCGATAAAGGTGAATTGAACGCGCAGATGCTTAAAGACGGCCAGCAAGCGGTTGTTGACGGTAAATCTATTACCCTTAAATACCCAATCCGCAATACGGATCGCTCTGTCGGCGCATTGCTATCAGGTGAAATCGCTAAACACCACGGTAACCACGACTTTGAAGATACACCTATCAAGGTTGAACTTACCGGTACAGCGGGTCAGAGCTTCGGTGTGTGGAACGCTGGCGGCCTACATATGCATCTTGAAGGCGATGCCAATGATTATGTAGGCAAAGGTATGACTGGCGGTAAGCTTGTTATCCACCCGCCGCGCGATATCTCGTATGACGCCCACGACAGTGCCATTATGGGTAACACCTGCCTTTACGGTGCAACAGGCGGTAAGCTGTTTGCTGCTGGCCGTGCTGGCGAGCGCTTTGGCGTACGTAACTCTGGTGCTATTGCGGTAGTTGAAGGCATTGGCGATAACGGCTGTGAATATATGACAGGCGGTATTGTAGCTGTACTTGGTCCGGTTGGTGTTAACTTCGGTGCAGGTATGACAGGTGGTTTTGCTTATCTTATGGATGATGGCGACGACCTTGATAACCGCGTGAATGCCGAACTGGTCGATGTAATGCCAATTGAAGATAAAGCAATTCTTGCTGAACACTTACGTGGCTTAATCAATCAGCATTACGAAGAAACAGGAAGCGAGCACTCATTGTCTCTGCTTACTGATTTCGCCGCAACGCTGAAACGCTTCAAGCTTATTAAGCCGAAAACCAGTGATGTGAAAAACTTGCTTGGTCACATCAGTCGTTCAAGTGCTGAATTACGCATTCAGGCTCAGTAGGAGGATTTAGTTTATGGCAAAAAACGTATATCAATTTGTCGATGTTGAACGTATTGATCCGCCTAAAAAGCCGATCATGGTACGTAAACATGAATTCGCGGAAATTTACCAGCCGCTAAGCCAATCTCAAACCGAAGGCCAAGCAGATCGCTGCTTGGACTGCGGTAACCCATACTGTGAATGGAAGTGCCCCGTGCACAACTATATTCCTCAGTGGTTAAGCTTGGCAAATGAAGGCCGCATTTTAGAAGCTGCGGAATTGTCTCACAAAACCAACAGCTTGCCTGAAGTATGTGGCCGCGTATGTCCACAGGACAGACTGTGCGAAGGTGCATGTACGCTGAATGATGATTTTGGCGCTGTTACCATTGGTAGTATTGAAAAATACATTACCGATACGGCATTCAAAATGGGCTGGCGCCCAGATATGTCTGACGTGGTATGGACCGATAAGAAAGTGGCGATTGTAGGTGCAGGCCCTGCTGGTCTTGCATGTGCTGATATTCTGGTTCGTAACGGTGTTAAACCTGTTGTTTACGACAAATACGAAGAAATTGGTGGCCTACTTACATTTGGTATTCCGTCTTTTAAATTAGAGAAAGACGTAATCAAGCTACGTCGCCAAATCTTTACCGAGATGGGTGTTGAGTTCGTACTTAACACTGAAATTGGTAAAGATATCCAGTTCCAGGATTTGCTTGATAAATACGATGCAGTATTTCTGGGCATGGGTACGTACAAGTCGATGCAAGGTGGCTTCGACAACGAACACGTTGAAGGCGTATATGATGCACTTCCTTTCCTTATCGCCAACACCAACCGCGTAATGGGCCTTGAAAAGGACCCCGCTGACTTTGTTGATATGAAAGGCAAGCGCGTAGTAGTACTAGGTGGAGGTGATACCACGATGGACTGTGTTCGCACGTCAATCCGCCAAGGCGCTGCACAAGTTACCTGTGCATATCGCCGTGATGAAGAAAGCATGCCGGGCTCTCGCCGCGAAGTTGTTAACGCAAAAGAAGAAGGGGTTGAGTTTAAATTTAATCTTCAGCCGCTAGACATCGCAGTAGACGAAAATGGTAAAGCGTGTGGCGTTAAGCTGGTTAAAACTGAAATGGGGCCGCCTGACGCCAATGGACGCCGCCGCCCTGTTGAAGTAGAGGGTTCAGAGCACGTACTAGAAGCTGACGCGGTAATTATCGCCTTTGGTTTCCAGCCAAGCCCTGCGCCATGGTTTGCTGACTTCGGCATTATGCTTGATGAAAAAGGTCGTGTGCGTGCGCCGTCGGCTGGCAAATTTGCATTCCAGACCTCTCACCCGCAAGTATTTGCCGGTGGTGATATGGTGCGTGGTAGTGACCTGGTTGTTACTGCTATCGACGAAGGCCGTAAAGCCGCAGAAGGGATTATGGACTATATTGGCGTTTAACCTTCGCTAACTAAGGCCTATTGTCCATTCACGAAAAGCTCGATAGTTCTGCTATCGAGCTTTTTTTATGCACACTTCGATGATACGGAAAATGCTAAAAGTATACGTTAATAGACCAAGGTTTAGTTGAAGCGCGAGCGTTACGACTCTACTATCGTTTAAGCAATTAAAGACATCGCACATCGGGTGAAGAATCTATCTATGCAGCATTTAAACATTAAGAAACTTACATTTTGTCTAACACTGGCGATAGCAGCGAGCAATGCCAGCTTAGCTGATACCATTGCTGTTGACGCTTCATTAAATGCGCAAGTTAACGATCAAACCAAGAAACAAAGCGTCAACTCTTCACCTAGTAAGCCAAGCATCATGTCTTGCCCTTCTGATTTTCAGCAAGTTAAGATTTCTGATGATGCAAGACAATGCCAAGCATTTGACGAAAGCAAGACAGCAGTAATGGTTTACCACTCTCCTCGCTCCCCGAGTGAATTACTGAATGTTTACCAAACGGCGCACCCCGCTTTAAAAACTCACACGCCAGTTAGCGGCCGCACGTTGTTATCCTCAGAAGATAAAGGGGTCAGAGTAATAATCAGTCCAGATAATACTGGCTCTCAAGTGGATATTCTTGTTACATCCACAACGAAATAAGCCCTTTTAGCAAGACAACTACGAATTCTACTCATGTTGGCATCTGCTTTGCAAAATCATCAATAACTACTCCACGGTAACAGTGAGTGTCATTTTTATGACGCTCAAACTGCAAACGGAGCCCAAGCTTTTTTCGATATAAATACTTTAGCGGGCTTCTTTATTATGCATTCCGTGGGCTTTAACTATTGATATTTGCGAGGGTTACGATGGAATTGGCAATTATTCTAATGATGTTACTTATTGTCGTTGCACTGGGTGCCATAAAGTTGTCAGACGGCGGTGTCGCATTTCCATTTAGGCGAAAGCCGCAATTGTTCACCCCCGTTGAGCACTCTTTTTTAAACTTTATCGAACAGGCTATGGGAAGAGAGTTTCGCATAGTGTGCCGTGTGCGTCTTAACGATTTAGTGGCGGTTCGCCAGTCTGCAAATAAAAAGACGGCAAGCCAAGCCATCAGCAGAGCTTCTAGCAGACAGCTCGACTTTGTATTAGTAGATAAACACGACATGAGTCCTGTTCTTGCTATCGACTTAGTTCATAGCCAAGGCAAAGATGGTTATAAATCACAAAAAGACTGGTTTGTAACCGGAGCACTTGATGCTGCCGGCCTTCCTCACGCAAGAATTAAAGTGAAGTCTGGTTATACCGTTGACGATATTCGCGAGTGTTTGGAAAACAAACTCATTCCATATCGTCGTTTACAGCAAAAAATGGCACAGCTGCCAACGCATAATCCAGAGCCACCAAAGCGCCCGACTCGCCCAGTGCGTTCAAGCAGACCAGCTGCCGCTTAAGACATAAGCCCACTTCCCCTGGCCTTTGTTGCTTTGCTATTTTCTTACTCTCAAATAGCGGTAACAGAGGCATTTTTCTGTCAGTTTGCCCGTTTTCCTTATACAATTAACGCATTCAACAGCGTATTCACGCGTTAAACTCCCTCAACTCCGTCGGTAAAGTTATGAAAAAAATTGGTATTTTAGGTGCAATGGACGAAGAAGTTGCGCTACTTAAAGCGTCACTTTGGAATGTAAAAGAAACCCAGTGGAAGCACCTGACGTTTTACGAAGGTACACTTAACGACATAGAAGTGGTGCTAGTAAAATGCGGTATTGGTAAAGTGGCTGCAGCAATTGCTACTACTGTACTTATCGAACAGTACGCCCCTGATGCTGTTGTCAATACCGGTTCTGCCGGAGGTTTCGACAAGAATCTAAACATCGGTGATTTAGTGATCGCCAGTCACGTTATTCACCATGATGCCGATTTAACCCATTTTGGCTACAAGCTCGGTCAATGCGCAGGTATGCCTGAAGATTTCCGTTGCGATACAAGGTTAATGGAAGCCGCTCGTAGTGCTGCCACAGGCATTACGTCGCTTCAGTCGACAACAGGTTTAATCTGTACGGGCGATGCGTTTATCGGTAGCGACGAAGCTGTAGCAGAACTGCGTGAAAACTTCCCAGACATGAAAGCGGTTGAGATGGAAGGTGCAGCTATAGGTCAAACTTGCCATATGCTCGACACGCCTTTCCTTGTCATTCGTTCATTGTCGGATATTGCAGGAAAAACGTCGTCAGTGAGCTTTAAAGAGTATCTAGACACTGCCGCTAAACACTCAGCACAATTAGTTATGGCAATGATTAAGGCCCTCGCAAAATAAGATGACAGAGGTAATTAGCGACCCGCAATACCAGTCGCTATTCGTACTTTGGCTGGCTATCGCCGTTGACGCATTATGGCGCTGGCCCCAAAGTACTCATCCATTAACGCTCATGCGCTACCTCGTTCAGCAAATGGGGCGCAAAGTGGTGCCCTCTCGCGAATACGGTAGGTCTCAGCACTATATTTCAGGCTCATTAGCCGCCCTAGTTCTTCTTGCGCCATTGGTAGTATGTGTTGCTATCTTGGTGTACATGGCCCAATACCCCGTATTCTTTGAGGCGATTATTCTTGTCGCACTGCTCGACTACGGTTACCAGCGTCAACAGTACAAAAAAGTGCTGGCGAGTGTGGGAAGAAATAAAAAATCACTCGCACGTGAAATGGCGCAAACCATTACTGCACGTCAATGCGATTCACTTTCCGATATAGGAATTGCCAAAGCCGCGATAGAATCGCTATGGCTGAAGTTTCTTTATCTTTATTGCGGCGTCATTTTCTACTTTGTAGTGGCAGGTCCCATAGGCGCACTCATTTATCGATTGCTTTTGCTCACATCTTGGCAGTGGCATTACCGAACCCCTGCAATGACTTTCTTTGCCAAACCCGTACGCAATCTTGTTTACTTACTTAATATGCCGCCCGCGGTCATTGGTGGTCTAGCAACACTACTGGTCAGCCATCCTATTAAAGGGTTTCGCGCCATAAAGCGCTCCCCAGTGAAAGATAAAACGTCGCTACTGCTTGCGCTTATGGGCGGTGTGCTTGATATTAAACTCGGCGGCCCAGCAATTTATGCCAACAAGAAGATTCGATACACCCGCGTGGGAGGCGCTAACGAGGTAAAGTACTCTCACATGTTGACAGCCAAAAATACGGTTACTCATGCCATGATTGCGGTTAGCGCCTTCGCATCGTTAGCTATGCTGGCAATGGCCGTAGCCTAATGAAAACAGCAGTTATGATGAAAACCATTTTTTTTGTAATTTTAAGCTATTTACCTCTTCTCACATTTGCTAACTCAGAATCAGATGCCGAGACAAAGCACCTAGCTCATTCAGATCAATTTGCTTCTGCCGATGTTGCACCAAGCTCGGAATCAAGCGCCTTATCAAATTCCGTCGAGCTAAAGATAGTCAGCCTTGCGCCCCACCTTACCGAATGGGCATTTAGTTTGGGCTTAGGCCCTAACCTTGTAGGTGTAAGCGACTATAGCGATTATCCTGACGCCGCGAAAAATATTAAGCGGGTGGCGGATTTTCAAGGTGCCGATATCGCTACCATTGTGGCGTTAGAACCTGATTTAATTCTTGCATGGGATGGAGGCAATAAGCCGCAAGATATCCATAAGCTTTCCTCGATGGGTCTAAACGTATTTAGCAGCAAGGTCGAAAATATCACTGATATAGCCAGCGAAATTAAAAGGCTTGGGGCACTTACAAATACGCAAAAGCAGGCAACCCAGCTCTCCAATGATTTTCTCAAGGAACTAGCCGAACTTCGAAGTAAATACGACAAATCCTCGCTTATACCAGTATTTTATTATTCGTGGACTGCTCCACTTATGACCATCGGTCCCAACGCGTGGGGTAACCAACTGCTGAATGTGTGTGGTGCTCAAACATTATTTGCAGACAGTCCTGTAGACTATCCTCAAGTCGCATTAAAAGATGTACTTACTCGCCAACCTCATGCACTCATTGCGGCATCTAAAAGTACGCATTCAGAACTTGAGGTATTCTGGCGTGATCATCGCTCTTTCCTCAAAGCCCCCTTAATTGTTGTGGATCCAGACGTCACCAGTCGGTTTTCATTGCGATTAATAAATGAACTAAAAGTACTCTGTAAAGGTATTAAAGAAAGCGCATAAGCGTTATACTTAAGTCTAGACCTGCTGGGCTGTTTTCAATTGATACACACCGACTTGGCTCAATTTAAGCGCCTTTGTGTAACAGAATAAGAGCAGGTTCTAATCTTCTATAAAAAGGTAAGAGTTTTTATTCATGCGGATTGTTGTTGCGGGTTTTCTAGTTGTTATCAGTGTTGCATTGTTTGTGTCGCTTCAGTGCACAGCGAAAGCGACCGCGCAAGCCTCTGTTGCCGCATCACCATACCTTATCGAGCGAGTTGCAAACAACGACTGGCTCCTTATTGATGTTCGCTCTCCGCAAGAATTCGCCGATGGTCACATTCCTGGCGCAGTAAATATGCCCCATGAAAATATCAATGACTACCTTAGCGAATTAGAAGGCCACAAAAACAAGCCTATTATCATTTATTGTCGTTCAGGCAGAAGAGCCAAACTGGCAATGAAAGTATTGGAAGAACTCGATTTTTCTGAAGTCATGCATTTAGAAGGCGATATGTTAGGCTGGAGTGCCGCTGGCATGACAGTTGACCGAATGTAGACTCAATATTCCGCCTTCTCCTTCGTATTAGTCTTTGGCACTAAAGATGTTGTAAGTTCAACCTCTTGGCTGATTACTGTGTGTAACTGAGCCCCTGTGATACACTCTTTTTACTCGACGATTGTATGAAACACCCATGAAAATAGATATTGCTACTCCGGCCATGTTATTTCCGGCGATTTCTTTATTGCTTCTAGCCTATACCAATCGCTTTTTGACGCTTGCAACTATTATCCGAAACTTTTCAAAAGAAGAGAGAGATGAGAATACTCAAGCACAAATAAAAAACCTTCGATTACGTATTCAACTTATTAAGCGAATGCAAATAGCAGGTGTGGGTAGTTTTTTTCTTTGTGTAGTATCCATGCTAGCGATATACCTCACCTATCAACAGGTAGGAAACTGGGTGTTTGCTGCAAGTTTAGTATCACTTCTGTATTCACTATGGATGTCGGTAAGAGAAATATTGATATCAGTTGAAGCCTTGGATGTGCACCTTGACGGGATGAAAAACGCCCCGCGTAAAGAAAAAGTATGAAGCCCACAAATCATTTGAGCCACATAATTCAAAGTGATATCAGCTACGAGTCTCTAGCGCCTGAGTTTTTTGCAGGGGTGATTGCTCTTGGCAATCACGTGCACGGAGATAACTACCTAACCAACGAGCTACTTGCTGATTACTATGCAAAGAGCTTTGTTGGCAATACTAATGCTAGCTGGGTAGCCCTATACAAACAAAAAGTTGTTGGTTTCAGGCTCACCTTTGCGCATACGCAATGGGAAGCAGATGAGTGGTGCAGCCCTTCCCTTTGGCCAGTAGATCCAAATACCGTATGTTATTTCAAATGTAATACGGTAGACCCCGCAATGCAGGGCTGTGGAATTGGCAGCAGACTATTAAGTAAATCGATTGAATGTGCGCAAATTCAAGGCGCAGAAGCGGGTTTAGCACATATTTGGTTGGCAAGCCCTGGCAACAGCGCATTTAAGTACTTCATTAAAAATGGGGGGCAGCTTATCAAGAAACACCCCAATAAATGGCGCTACGCATCTATTCACGAAGGCTACGATTGCCCTGTATGCGAGGGTTATTGCGAGTGTGAAGGTGCGGAAATGCTACTTCAATTTCAAGCTCCATAAGTACGCCAAAGGTAAAAACGTTTTTATTCTATGACCTACGATCCTCTTATTTCACGCGGCGTTTCATCAATGTTACCCGCGGCAAACAGCTACTGGCATGCCACACACAAACCACCAACACTGCCGCCTTTAAACAAGAAGGTAAACACTGAGTACCTCGTCATTGGTGGTGGTTATACCGGTCTTTCAGCTGCCATCACACTTGCTCAAGCGAATCAAGAAGTCACGCTACTTGATGCGAATTCACCGGGATTTGGTTGTGCGGGCCGCAACGGAGGCTTTATCCTCTCGGGTAGCGGCCGATTGAGCTTAAGCGCCATAGAGGACAAGTGGGGTCGTGACATCGCCAAAGCTATGCAGGGCGAGTTTGATGGCGCGGTACACCTGCTTAACCAACGTATTGCAGACTTTGATATACAGGTCGATTTGGTAGAAGGACCCTATTTAAAACTGGCGCATAACCCAAAGCAAGCCGAACTACTCTGTGCCAGTGCTAAGCATCTTGAGTCACACTTCAATGTGCCGAGCTCTCCACTTAGTGAAAAAGACCTTATTGCGCGCTTTGGTATTGAAGGGGCGTATGGTGGCGTTGAGCTAAAGGGTGCATGCTTACACCCTTTAAAATTAGTAAGCGAATATGCAAGAGTAGCAAAGGAGCTTGGAGCAACGCTTTTTTACGACTCGCCAGCCATTCGCATTGAAAAGCACAAGACCGGATATATTGTCGCAACACCCAGCGGGTCAGTTTCGGCCAAACACATACTCATTGCTACTAATGCTTATACCCCTAAGCGCTTTCATGACAGCGTAGACAATAAGCAATTTCCTGTTCAGTCGAGCATTTTTGTCACTGCGCCATTGAGTAGCGAACAGCGCGCAAAGTCTGGCCTAACCACGCCAATGAGCTTTATGGATACACGGATGATGAAATACTACTACCGTGTTTTGCCAGATGGCAGATTATTATTCGGCGGTCGTGGTGCCGTAAAAGGTAAAGATGCAGATAACGCGTCAGAGAAACAGCGACTATACCGCGCTATGGTAAAAAGTTTCCCTTCACTTAGCGGTATAGCCATGGATTATTTTTGGAGTGGTTGGGTAAGTGTATCGTTAGACAGCATGCCGCGGATATTTATCGACAATGAGGTTAGCGGCAACAATTCTAACCGCTCTAGCGGTAATATCGGTTACGCCATGGGGTATTGCGGTTCGGGCGTATCTTTTGCCGCGTTTGCGGGGCAGCGACTCGCTCAACGTATGATGGGTAACAATGACGTCGATTTATCGCTTCCCCTTTATCGTTCTCCTTTGAAAACCTACCCCTTTGCGAAAGCAAGAAGGCTGGCACTGCATGGCTTGTACCAATGGGCGAAAATAGCAGAACGCTAGTAATGGTTATAATTTACGATTCACCTTAATGTTAAGCATTGCGTACTGTCTATAAATTAGGCTATTTTAGGTATCTATTCTTTGACGGAGTCACCTCATGTCATATATCGATGCCTTTGCTGTAGCCGTTCCCACTGAAAATAAAGCGTTATACATTGAGCACGCCAAACTCGCCGGCGATATTTTTAAAGAGTATGGTGCGACTAAAATACTTGAAGCTTGGGGTGACGATGTCCCTGAAGGGGAAGTCACGTCTTTCCCGATGGCTGTTAAAGCCAAAGAAAATGAAACCGTGGTGTTTTCCATTGCATTTTGGCCTTCAAAAGAAGTACGAGATACTGCATGGAAAAAGGTGATGGAAGATCCCAGAATGCAGGAAAACGAAAACCCCATGCCTTTCGACGGTAAGCGCCTTATTTATGGGGGCTTCGCTCCTATTCTTGAATTATAAAGGTACAGCTCTTCGCTATTTCATATCGTCTATTTTCGCTAACGCCGACGGCAAGTCGGCGGCTAACTTTTTGTACCGGCGGTATACGATAAAAACGACCACACTGTTTATCAAAAGCTGTGTTCCCCACAGTGTGAAGGCATTAAACATCAGTACATTAAAGACGGCGAGTGCCAGCAATCCACACCACAAAGCCAAGCATCCATAGAGGCTGATTTTCCAGTAATGTAATTGTTGTTTTAATTGGTTTTGTTTAAACGCCAACATTGACTGAACGTCTAACGTCTGGATCTTCCACTGTTTTTGCCTTACCCAATATCCCCATGCCCCGAAAGCGGCGGGAATAGGTGTAAGTACCATGAAAAGCAAAAATTGATACGTGCTAAGTGGCTCGAACAACACCAAAGTTAAACACCACACAGAAACCGCTAGCCCGAGCACCAAATCAACGGCACCTTTTAGTTTAAGTTTAAATCTTGCGCTCTTGGTTTCTTTTATCAGTGAATCTGTATCTACTGAAGGGGTTGCATCCTTGTAGGCACTCTGCCACTGAGCGAGTTGCTTATCTAATTCGTTCATTTGCGTGCTGTTCTCGGCCATACTTAATTTTTCTTCGCTCAAGGCTTTTTTATCTTCGCTCAAGGCTTTTTTATCTTCGCTCAAGGCTGTTGCTCCATTATCTGCGTTAGCTGTTGGCGGGCGCGGCTTACTCGCTTAGCAACGGCAGTCTCTTTGATACCTAACATATTAGCTATTTCCAGCTGACTGAAACCTTCTAAAAGCAATGCCAGCACCTGTCTATACTTTATTTCTAGCTGACGTAAGCCTGTCATGAGATCAATCGCATTCTCTTGTAACGTGGCATCCCGAGATGAGCTGGCGCTGGTTGTGTGAGAAGAATAAAACTCGCCGTCATGGGTAAACTCTTGACGCCGCTGCTCTTTAATCACGTGATCAACCGCCTTGTTATGCGCGACTTTAGCAACAAACGTTTTCACACTTGCCTCACCGCGAAAGCCACTATCACTGCCTTTTGAAGCTCCTTCAAAAGCGCGCCAAACCGCCAGTGACATTTCTTGTATCAGCTCATCTTGAAGTGATTTATTAGCCTCAAATGTTGCCGCAATACGCGCCATGAGCGGCGTGTATTCACTAAGCAGTTTTTCTATTTGAATGGTTTCTTTCACTGCATTTCCATTTTTATTATTTTTTAATTCCACGCTTTAAGTGAGCAGTTGAATTACGCTTCCTAGCTGATTAGCGAAATAAGCGCTGATAGGCAACAAAGCACATACATGAAACAATAGGGCCAAACACTAATCCCGACAATGCGAAAGTATAGGGCGCAAGTGCAACTGTTAAGAAAATCAGGGCACCTATTATCAACATCGGCTTATAAGCGCCCACTACTGCAGCAATACTATTTGTAAAAGATGCTGGGATTGAGCGATGTTTTAAAATAAGCAACATAGGTACAAATAAAAGCAGTAAATTTATTGGTGTTGCCGAGCCCATCATTAGCCCGACCTTCCAAGCGGGTACATCTACTACAACACCATTTGCTAACGCCGCCACTGAATCTGCGCCCATTAACATAGCGCCAATTTGAAATTGGATCCATGCGATCACTGGCCCGGTCAAACTCCACAAAGCGACATTTGTCCATGAGCGCAGTGTACCGCCCGACAATCTCAGCTTGTTATTCTCTGCTAAGTTGGCAATGGCCAACCACATTACGGTAGCCAGAAGCGGACCTACCCATTTCGATATGCCTAAGCCAATTGGCCCTGCAAGCGCTTGAATGAGCCACGCGGCAAATAAAGTAACAAAAGAAAGCCCCAATAATTTGAAAGGTGCTTTTATAAAAAGCTGCCACCCCTCTTTCAGCCATGTGAACGCTTCCTTCGCAGGAAGGCTCTTGTTAGCTTGATGGTATGTTGCACGAGTTGAAGTTACCGTTGTCATGTTTTTATCCTTTGCATTGCGTAAGCGTTAGTATTGAGTTTCACTGTTTTTTCATCCCAGCCTGCTACGCGTTAACTGCTTATCGTACAGTTGGGTTTATTGATTGATTTTTCCCCTATAGACGATAGCGATTGCAAAAACCTGACAAAATTTTTCAAAAAAAAGTAAGAAAAATAAAAAACGTTTAGCGACAATCACTTATAAACGTTAAAGCCAATATCCCCACTTTTAAATTTGGCTTGAAGCCAACTTTGTATGAGTAGTTAGGGCCTTCTAAAAAAATAATCGCCCTACTTTCCTCTAGTACTCATATTTCAGGCAAAAAAAAGCCCGCTTAACTAAGCGGGCTTTCAAAAACTATCAGAAAAACATTAGGCTAGCGTAATACGCGCAAACTTGCGTTTACCCACCTGATACACATTTTCACCTTTTTCGGTGATTACTAAGCGGGTGTCTTCCACTTTATCGCCGTTAATTTTAACTGCGCCTTGCTTAATCATGCGCATAGCATCTGAAGTCGAACCTACAAGGTTAGCTTCTTTCAACAAATTACCAATGGCAATACCTTCATCACTTAATGCAATTTCAAGCTCGGGCATGTCGTCAGGAATAGCGTTTTTCTGGAAACGTTGAATAAAGTCCTGATGCGCGCCTTCTGCCGCTGCGTCGTCATGGAAGCGTGCAATAATTTCTTTCGCCAGCATGATTTTAATATCACGTGGGTTTTCACCGTTAGCAACGCGAGTTTTAAGCTCAGCAATCTCTTCTAGCGGTCGGAAGCTTAGAAGGTCATAGTAACGCCACATCAAATCATCAGAAATAGACATCACTTTACCAAACATATCGTTTGGCGCATCTGTAATACCAATGTAGTTGTTCAAAGACTTAGACATCTTCTGAACGCCGTCTAGACCTTCTAGAAGCGGAACCATTACAATAGATTGCTGCTTTTGGCCTTGCTCTTTTTGAAGCTCACGACCCATTAGCAAGTTAAAGCGCTGATCAGTACCACCTAATTCAACGTCTGACTCTAGCGCAACAGAATCCCAACCTTGCACTAACGGATACAGAAACTCGTGAATAGCAATTGGCTGACCGTTGTTATAACGCTTTTTAAAGTCATCGCGCTCTAGCATACGAGCAACCGTCTGACTTGCAGCAAGTTTGATCATGCCCGCCGCACCAAGGTCGTCCATCCACTCTGAGTTAAAACGTATTTCCGTTTTATCTTCATCAAGGATCTTGAACACCTGTTCTTGATACGTTTTCGCGTTCTCTAATACCTGTTCTTTACTTAAAGGCTTGCGTGTTACATTTTTACCTGTAGGATCGCCAATTAGGCCAGTAAAATCGCCAATAAGAAAAACAACTTTGTGGCCTAGTTGCTGGAATGTACGCAACTTGTTGATCAACACAGTGTGACCAAGATGCAGATCAGGCGCAGTTGGATCAAAACCCGCTTTGATGGTTAGGGTTTTGCCGGATTTTAGTTTTTCAATTAAATCCTCTTCGGGGAGTATTTCATCAACGCCCCGTTTAATCTCAGCTAGCGCTGTTTGCCAATCTTTCATTTGTACGTCACACTCTTAAAAAAACTGTATATTCAATATTGGCGGGCATTTTACGCGTACAACGGAACCATTAAAAGGTTTGCGCGTCAAAAAACGGATTACAAACAGTCATGTTGTTAAACCCAACAGCTTTTAACGTGGAAATAGAGTGCTGAATTAACGTGGACTGTATTCAGTAAACTCAAGAAATAGTCTTCATGATAAGAGCTATTGGGTGTAACAATTTGCGCTAACAATATAATGAGAAAAGTTGCATTTTTAAGCAACGTATGTGAAATAGTGTTGTGCACATAACATTTCTCAGGTGGGCAGTAGTATGAGAAAGAAATTAGACGCTTCTAAAGCGCTCAATTTATTTAAAAAATTACCGAAACAGCACAGAACTGGGTTAGCAGTAGCTAGCTTATTTCTGGGTGGGCTTATTCTTTTTCCAAGTGAACCAGTAGAAGCCAGTCGCCATCAAGAAGCACACATTCTGGATGCGGGTGTCCGCTATCCGGTGGAGCTTCATATTGCGCCGTCAACCAACGTATTTTCTGGTGAAGAAGAATCTTCATGGCAGACGTACAAGGTGCGCAGTGGCGATACATTAGCAAAGCTATTTAAGCGTGCTGGCTTCACTTCGCGTGACGTATATAACGTAACGCAGGCAGGAGAGCTAACAAAAACGCTGGTTACTTTATTGCCCGGCGATGAACTATCGTTTAAAGCGAATAAAGACGGCGGCTTCGGCGAGCTAAAGTACAAATTGTCTTCGACTGAAACCCTGTTTGTACGTCCAGAATCGTCGGATGAGAACAGCGCCTTAACCGCTGAGCTTGAAAAGCGAGATGTAGACATTCGCTACAACTTCGCCCAAGGTGAAATTCACTCAAGCTTTTGGAACGCCGCCAGTGATGCAGGCTTAACCAGCAACCAAATTATGAATTTGGCGGGTATTTTCGGCTGGGATATCGACTTCGCCATTGAGATCCGTTCTGGCGATACGTTCAACGTAGTATTCGAAGAGCAATACATCGACGGTGAATTTGTCGGTTACGGCGACATCGTTGCAGCGGAGTTTACCAACCAAGGCGAGCATTTTAGCGCTATTCTTCACGAAGATGGCACATACTACACGCCTGAAGGGCGCAGTATGCGTAAGAGCTTCTTACGTGCGCCGGTGAATTTTAGATATGTAAGCTCTAACTTCACAAAAGCTCGCTTCCACCCCGTGCAAAAGCGTTGGAAAGCGCACCGCGGTACAGATTATGTTGCAGCAGTCGGTACGCCAATTATGGCTGCGGGTGACGGTAAAGTAATTAAAGCTGGATACGATAAATACAACGGTCACCATGTATTCATTCAGCATGGCGAGAAATATACGACCAAGTATCTTCATTTTAAAAAGCGTGCAGTGAAAGTAGGAGATACGGTTAAGCAAGGCCAAACCGTGGGCTATCTAGGTAGTTCAGGTATGGTTACTGGCGCCCATCTTCACTATGAGTTCTTAGTGGATGGTGTTCACCGAAACCCTCGTACGGTAGAGTTACCAAAGGCGCTGCCCATAGCTAAGGAAGAGAAAGAAAGGTTTATGGAAATTGCAGCAATACGCCAAGAGCAGCTAGACAATAACAAGCGCATTATGCTTGCAATGAAATAGCGACTGCATGGCTAAATATATTGGCCTGATGTCTGGTACTAGCATGGACGGCGTAGACGCCGTCTTATGCGACATCTCACTAAACTCTTGTACCACTTTGGCCGCCCATTCTCTTCCCTATTCTTCAGAACTGCTCAGTGCCCTCAACGCACTCTGTATTGAAGGCCCCGACGAGCTTAACAGCTTAGCTATCGCTGACCGACTGGTGGCTGAAACCTTCGCGAAGGTAACACTTGAGCTGCTCGAACAAAACGAGTTAAACGCCTCAGATATCACAGCTATTGGTTCGCACGGCCAAACCGTACGCCATCACCCGAACTCTGATGTACTGTCAGCACATTTTGCAAAATCTTCCATACGCGGATTTACCTGTCAGATAGGCGATCCGAATACCATCGCAGTACTTACTGGTATTGATGTTATCGCCGACTTTAGGCGCAAAGATATTGCCCTTGGTGGTCAAGGAGCTCCCTTAGTGCCCGCTTTTCACAATGCAGTATTTGCCAGTGATGATAAACACCGAGCACTCGTTAACATTGGCGGTATAGCAAACGTTTCACTGCTTGCGCCAAAACAAGATGCTTCGCCACCTAAAGGGTTTGATACCGGACCAGGTAACACCTTGATGGATCAGTGGATAAGTCTTCATTTAAATAAAAGCTTTGATAAAGATGGAGCATGGGCTGCGTCAGGGCATTGTCACTCAGGTCTGTTAGACAGGCTCTTACTGGATGATTACTTCGCTTTGCCTGCGCCTAAAAGTACTGGCAGAGAGTATTTCAATATTAATTGGTTAAGTAATGCGCTCGCCGATTACTTCCCTTCTAGTGCAGAGCTGCAAAGCGAAGAAAAGAACAATAATTTAGCCCCTAAAGACGTGCAAGCATCCTTACTTTCGCTAACAGGTAGCACTATCGCTCAGGAAATTGTGAAGCATTTTCCTAAAACAAATAAAGAAGGCGCAAAAAGCGAAGTTATAGTGTGTGGCGGTGGCGCTTTCAATAAAGCATTAATGCATAACTTGAGCAATGCGTTAAGTGATTATGTAGTAACAGACAGCCATGCTCTGGGCATCCATCCACAGCACGTTGAAGGCGCAGCATTTGCGTGGTTTGCACATGCGTATATGAATGATATTCCAGGCAACGTGCCTGAAGTCACAGGGGCTTCGAAAGCCACGGTACTCGGAGCGTTATATAAAAAAGCATAAGGGCGACAGGCTATCACCCTCAAACGCTTTATTGGTTCTGTTTATAAAAGCAACGTCACCACCTTAACTTGCCGTAACAAACATATTCGCCATTACCAATACCAACGCGTAACCCACGCTATACGCTGCAAGAAGAAGCAACACGAACTTGCCGTATTTGGCGAACGTCAGGCCCTTAACCTTACTCATGGTAACAATACCTGCTGATGAGCCAATAATAAGTAACGAGCCCCCCACGCCTACTGCATACGTGAACGCCATCCACTCAGCTGTCGACATGGCAATGTCCGCTTTTAACAACGCAGCAGTTAATGGCACATTATCTATCATGGAAGACAACACCCCCATCACAAAGTTGGCCCCTGTTGAAGGCATTACGCTATATACATGTAAAAGTGCGCCCAATGCGTCAATGTGATCGAGCATACCGACAAGCAGCAACACCCCAAGGAAAAACAGAAGCGTGTCGAATTCTATTAGGCGAATATAGTCCAAGATAGGATCATCATATTTTTCTTCTCCCATAAAGGGAGCCACTAAAAACATAACCGTCATACCCGCTAAAAACGAAAGCATAGGTGGAATAGCAAAAAGCACATTGGCAATTAACGTCAGTACAATAGTGGACAGGAATATTCCCGCAATTACGTAATCAACCGGCCTAAGTTCATGGCGTGTTTTTTTTAATTTAACTTCCCCCTTCATACCTATACTCAACAGTAACGCTAGGAATAGTACTGCTGTGAGTGAAGGAATAATAAGTAAGAGCAGCTGAGTTATAGTGACCTTATCATCCAAGAAAATCATAAGAGTGGTGACATCCCCGGTTATTAGCGACACGCCCCCAGAGTTCACCGCAAATACCACTAGCACGGCAAATCGCATGGTTTGGTTAAAGGGCAAACCCAAGGATAAAACCATGGCAATAGACACCAAGGTCGCTGTGATGTTGTCAGCTAGCGAGGAGAAGCAAAAACTAAAAATAGCGGTAAAGAATATGAGCTTTTTGAGGGTTATTTTTTGCGGCATGATAATGTTTAACATGTTTTCAATCATGCCTTTGCGGTTAAGGTAAGCAACGAAAGTCATTGCCGCTACAAGGAATAACCAGAGGGTGGATATTTCACTTATGTTTTCTATGAGGTGTTCATTGAGCTCTGCTAGGTGAGGGCCCCTATTCGCATCTATGAAAAGAAGGATCCATGCGAATGTTCCGAAAAATAATGTGGTTTTGGCCTTATTCACGTGTAGCACTTCTTCAAATACCACACCCAATAATGCCATTACCGCTATGCCAATGAGCACATAGTCCAGCATACGTTTTACTCCCAAATTGTCAGGGGTGAATTATACTATTGCTGTTCATGTTTTAGCAGGTGTTCAGCGCTATACAAGGGGAAAAATCAGTTATATTCAACATGCACTAAACTGATGAAAATACGGTGAAAAAATGCTGTTAACTAATTGAGTGCATTGCTCAAAAAGTGGAATACATAACGTATTCAATATACAAAAAAGGCCAGTGATAGAATCACTGTCCCCGTACACGTTTCTGAAGAAATACTATTTAGCTATTCCCATTTCCACCTTTTTAAGGGCATCTGCGTCTATTTCGGACTGAGGCTTAGCGCTGCTCTTTTTGGCGCGCATGTCGAAGTAGCCGTAGCCACCTACTAGCAAGAAGCAAATAGCTGGAACAATATATGACACAACAACACCTGCGCTATCAATAATGGCGGCTTGGAACAGCGGCATGATAGCTCCACCAAGAATGGCCATTACAAGGCCTGCTGCGCCTAGCTTAGTGTCTTCCCCCAGACCTTCAAGCGCAATGCCGTAAATCGTTGGAAACATTAGTGATAAACAGGCAGAGATAGATACCAATGCGATTACGCCTGCTAAATTAGGAGACTGTGTCATGAAGATACATAGCGCCATGGCAATCAGTGACATGATCATTAGCAGTCTAGCTGGATAGAGGTACTGCATAACCCACGTCATCACGAAGCGAGAAATTAGAAATACAATCATGCTGTATTGTAAAATTTCACCACCACTCACTTCGTTGCCACCTGTCGCTTTCATTGCATATTGGATGGTGAAGGTCCACACGCAAGTTTGTGCTCCGACATTAAAAAACTGAGCCAATACGCCAAACCGATAATGCTTGTTGGCTACTAACCGCTTAAGCGAAGCGCCCAACTTAACGTCTTCCACACTAGACTCAACCGATTCTTGAATTGGCGCTTTGATCAGGAAGATTGCAACCCAAACCAAAACGAGTACACATGCCATACCTACATAAGGAAGCATTACCGCATCAAGCTCAGCCCCTATCAGGTTTTTAAGCTCGCTTACCGACATGGCGGCACGCTCTTGTGCAGATGCCTGATTCAGGTTTGGCAATATAAGCGTTGCAGCCAAAAACACACCTAAATTAGTACCAACGGGATTAAATGCTTGAGCTAGATTTAAACGGCGTGTCGCACTTTTTTGATTTCCCATCGCCATGACGTAAGGGTTCGCCGACGTTTCCAGAATGGATAATCCACCAGCCAATACAAAAAGTGCAGCAAGGAAAAAGCCGTAAGTCATGGTTTGGCTTGCAGGATAAAACAAGAATGCCCCCGCGGCCGCGCAGCCCAGTCCGGTCAATACACCTGTTTTATAAGAAAAGCGCTTGTTGATAAAAGCAGCAGGGATGGCTAAGCAAAAATACGCGCCATAATAGGCAAATTGAACCAATGCCGATTGCAAAGACGACATGGTAAATATTTTACTAAATACCTTTACCAAAGGGTCTGTCATGTTCGCAGCCACACCCCATGCAGCAAAGCAAATCGTTAACAATACAAAGGGAATCAATGTGTCTTTGGAAACCAAAGGGGCGTTGTTTTTCATAAGAACGGCCTTTCGCTTGTAAAAAATTAGTTAACCAATTTAAGCATTGCTCTTTACCCCTGTCAATAAATCAATTTAATTTACTTATTTCAAATTACGTTAAAAATTAGACTTTATATCTAGACGACCGTTAACAAACAATGCGTGACTATTGTCAAACGGATAAAACCTCCTTTAAAAATTTCCTAATAGACAACAACATAACCAAGATAGCAAGCCTCACAGGGAGCTTTCTAGTCACCTTGAAATATTGCCATCGCATCTTCCAACTATTAACGAAAAACACACAAATGTAGCAAAAGAAATAAATAAACAAGGTTGATTTAATAACAAAGGTTAGTTAGATTTCGTTCAAAACAAGCATATGTTAACGCGTTGTAACGTTAGCTAACTCTGATTTATCTCGCGTCAACAAGGAGTTAGCAACAAATGCGTAGATGTCATCAGTCACACGCTCATAACAAGCTGCGGTTGATAAACATTTTTAATTGAGAGAATAATGATGAAAACACCTACAGTTACCCGTCGCTTTTCTGGATGTAAGACAGGCTTGCAAACAGCGCTCTTCGCAAGCACCGCCATTGTTGCCGCCACTGCGTCAGCATCACAAAGTAAGTTTCAAGACGCGTTTGACTTTCAAGCAAGTTATACGGGTGAGTCAGCCACCAATATTGACGGTGGTGAACGCAGAGGCAGTGCCTATGCTGGTCAGCTCTTTGTAGGTGGAGAATTAGATTTAAATACGCTAGCGGGCTGGAAAGACACCAAAATCCATATTGCTATGACAAACCGACACGGCAAAAACTTAGCCGAGCACTACATTGGGAACAGTACGTCCGTACAAGAAATCTTTGGCGGCCAAAATACCCGTCTTGCACGGTTTACGATTTCTTCCTCGTTTTTAGATGGCGATTTAGAACTAGAAGGTGGCCGTACAGTAGCGAATATCAGTTTTTTAGGCTCTGAACTTTGTCAGTACTTTCAAACCAATGCTGCTTGTGGGAACCCAACCTTTGTATTTAGAACCAGTAACTTTACTTGGTGGCCGGTTTCGAGTTGGGGTGGCCATGCGAAATACTGGCTTTCGCAAAAAACGTACTTTCATACCGGCGTCTATGAAGATAACACCAGTCATCAAGACCTAGGCGATCACGTCTTCGATTGGGCGACTAATGAGGCTACAGGTGTTGTGGTGCCCTTCACTCTGGGATATCAAACTACGTGGGACAATGACGAACTTCCAAGACGCTATGAAATTGGCGGTTGGTACGATGGCGCAGACTACACCGACCCTGTCTTTGATGAGGAGGGCAACTATGCGGCGCAGTCAGGCAATGATTACGCTGTTAGAAACGGTCGTTCGGGTATATTCGCACGTTTTGAACAAACTGTTACTCGTCCTAACCCACTAACGAAAGAAGGGTTAACACTATTCGGTGCCGTGTTAACCGGTACTTCGGGCGAACTGATTGAAGACTACTATATAAAAGCGGGCTTTGTATTACGAGGCACACTGGCCTCACGCCCTAACGATACCATTGGCTTCGTATTTACCCGTCAACAGTACAGTGACGAAGCGCTAGAGGATCAGCGTTTATTAAGAAGCATAAACGGCGGGGTTGGTACACCAGCAAGCAGCCAAACCATGTTAGAGCTAAGTTATGGTTATCAACTCAATGACCACGTAAGAATTCAGCCGAACGTTCACTACATTATAAACCCCGACCAATTCGCACAGCGCGACAGAGCCATGGCACTTGATGATGCGATTGTTCTGGGTTTAAGGTTCGACGTAAACCTAGCGGCTTTGCTCTAAACAAAAATATAGAGCAAGAGGATTATATTTATATCGTTTGCTCTATTCTTCTAACTGAAATTTATAGTCTTCGTTAATCGCGCTTAGTCAAACCTTTTAAACATGTAATACCTAGCCAATTTATTCACTAAAACGACATCATTAGACTCCAGAGTTATTTTAATAACTTTGGTAAAGTTACTTTGAAATGCTAATCATCATGAAGAAAGCCCTTTCTCTTGCGCGCGTAATGATGAATAATAAACATCCACTTTATAAAAAGTAGCGCTCAACATTTCCCGTTGGTGCACAAGCATGTAAATGTATTTCACGTAGTAAACTTTAACTAAGGAGAGTTATCGTTGCTTGATATCGAAAAACAGACCGTTTTAGTCGTAGATGACATACCGGAAAATATTGAATTGCTGTCAGCTGTTTTACGCAACGAGTACAAGGTAAAAGCCGCCCTAAATGGGGAGTTGGCACTCAAAATAGCACGCAGTAATAACAAGCCTGATATCATATTACTTGACGTAATGATGCCTAAAATGGATGGGTATGAAGTATGTCGCCAACTAAAATTAGATGTGTCCACAGCATCAATACCAGTCATCTTTGTAACCGCTAAATCCGAAGTAATTGATGAACAGAAAGGGTTCGATTTTGGTGCAGTTGACTACATTACTAAACCTATTAGCCCTCCCATTGTTTCTGCCAGAATAAAGTCGCACTTGGCACTCTATGATCAGTCCCGACACTTAGAAAGACTCGTCGCCCAGCGTACACAAGATCTGCATAAAACTCGATTAGAAGTTATCCATAGATTGGGTAAAGCAGCTGAATATAAAGATAATGAAACGGGTATGCACGTTATCCGAATGAGCTATTTTTGTAAGTTTATGGCAGAGCGTTTAGGCATGTCCGAAGAATGGGTTGACCTTTTACACAACGCTGCGCCCATGCATGACATCGGCAAAATCGGCATTCCCGATGCTATTTTGTTGAAGCCAGGTAAGCTTGACAATGAAGAGTGGGAGGTCATGAAAAATCATGCCGTGTATGGTGGTGAAATAATTGGTGATAGCGATGAGCCATTGTTAAATATGGCAAGAGAAATTGCTGTTTGTCACCATGAAAAATGGGATGGTACAGGCTATCCTAATGGTCTTGCAGGTAAAGACATTCCTCTATCAGCCCGAATAGTATCAATAGCCGACGTTTTTGATGCGCTTACAAGTGAACGTCCTTATAAAAAAGCGTGGAGCGAAGAAAGGGTCATTGACCTCATAAAGTCCGAAGCAGGTAAACATTTCGATCCTGAACTGGTGCCACTTTTCCTGTCATGCCTTGATGAAGTAAGAAGTGTTCAAAAACGTTTTAGAGACGAAAGTTTTGACTAACCGTTGTAGAGAAAGCTCCCTTTGCATAAATGCGGTCATACTGAGCATTAGTTTTCTTTGTTATCTATTACTTACTTTCCAAGCCGCTTTTGCTTCAGAAAGGATAGAAACACTTTCGCTAAGTGATGGTTTGTTAAGTCCTCAGATATATAGCGTACAAAAAGATGCAAACGGATTTATGTGGTTTGGAACTGCTGACGGTGTCAAACGTTTCGACGGCTATAAGTTTGTTTCTTTCAGGCATGACCCTCAAGATGAAGGTTCAATTTCCAATAACAGTATTAGCACTATGTTAGTGGATAGTGCTAACAGATTATGGGTAGGAACCTGGGGAGGAGGGCTCAATTTACTTGATAAAGAAACGCAGCAATTTATTCACTATAAACATGACGCTGATAACTCCTATAGCCTTGGAGCAAATAAAGTCCAATCCCTTTTTGAATCTCGAAACGGTGACCTATGGGTAGGTACTAACGGCGCTGGTTTGAACAAGTTTGATCGCGATGCTCAGCAGTTCATTCGTTTTTCAGATATAGACAAAAGTATTGATAAGGCAGGAGAAAATAGAGTTTGGAGTATTGCCGAAGATAGTAGAGGTGGAATTTGGATAGGTACGTCTAACGGCCTATATAAAAAGGCGTTAAATTCCAGCGAGTTTACTCTTGAAGCATCTAATCAAAACGGATTAGATCACCTGGAGGTCCGTTCAGTTTTTATCGATAAAAATAACCGTATTTGGTTAGCAACCCGAACAAGCTTCGGGTATTTCGACACTAGCAGTAGCCGTTACGAAATGATTCCATTTCCCGAGGGTACGATTCCTAGTATTACTCAAATATCAAAACACCAAGACTTTTTATTACTGGCTACCTTTGCTGGAGTCTACAAATATAGCCTATCACAAATGCGCTTTGTGCCTGCTGATAATGGGCGCTGGGCGTTAATGGAAAACCGAGATGTAAGACAAGTCTATGTAGATAAAACCGATATCATGTGGGCCGCCACCCGCTATTCAGGAGTAAAGAAAGTATATTTTCGCCCCCATGCTTTCAGAGGTTGGACAGACATATTGAGCGACCAACCTCTAGCGGGACTCTTTTCACAAGTGATTTCAATGTCACCTGCAGAAAATGGAGGTATATGGCTGGGTACAGGGCGCAGCCTCGTGCATTTTGACGGCAACGAAAAGTTTGTACCTCACATGAGCCAAGAGAGCCTATCAAGGTTAAATAGGCTAAGAGTGAACAGTATACAAACCAGCAGACAGGGTGTTGTATATCTAGCAACTGATTTTGGGTTATATAAAATTAGTGACTCTAATGGGACCGTTGAACAACAAGAGCTTGATTGGGCACAAAACAATAATGCGACTATTGAATGGCTAAGTATTGATAAAGACGGTTGGTTTTGGCTCAATCTCGCTGGAAATAACCACCTCACTCGCTGGGAGCCAAGCACTAATAAAGTTCAGACGTTTTTATCGGATGTTGATATTGAGTTCTCATTTATTGATAGCGAAGGTAACGTATGGGTAGGAACACACGGCGATGGTCTTTTCAAAATTGCTTACCAGACGAAAAATATATCTCACTACACAACAGAAAATACAAACACCTCTTTACTTAGCAATCATATAAATGATGCGTTTCAATCAGACCCAAGTACAATTTGGTTTGCTACCAACAGAGGTGTATCCAAATTCTCTACGTCTAGCAACAGTTTTACACCCTATAGGATCAATATAGACGGAATAGGTTTTTCAGTGATGTCTATCATTGAAGATAAGAAAGGCATGCTCTGGCTTGCCACATCAAAGGGGATTTACCATTTAAACCCTGAGACAGGCTCTTTCCAATATTTCACCACTAATGACGGACTTCACAGTAATAGTTTTCTTCCCCGATCGGCGCTATCAATGCCTAGCGGCTACATCTATTTCGGAAGCATTGATGGGTTGACGGGTTTCAACCCGGCTGAAGTAGAGGTGAATGATATTGTTCCGCCTGTTGCAATAACAGGTGTGGATATTGATGGGCAAGATATTTTTCCCATTTCAAAACGTCTGTCAATTCATCAAGATTATAAACAGATATCCTTTACTTTTTCGTCTTTAGATTTCTACGCTAATGAAGATAACAGATATCGAACACGGCTGGTTGGTTATAGTGAAAAATGGGGCGACATTACCGACAAGAATTTTATTTCATTTGCAAAAATGTCGCCGGGAAGTTACCGGTTTGAAGTGATTGGCAGCAACAATCACGGCATTTGGAATAACCAGCCGCAGACTTTGGATTTTGAAATACTTCCCTCTTGGTACGAAACAATATGGTTCAAAACGCTTGGGCCTTTGCTGTGCATCTTACTCGCTTTTATTTTTTACAATAATAGAGTGAAGCGTCATCACGCTACCGAAAAGTACCTTTCTGCGCAAATAGAACAGAAAACCCATGATATTTTTGTGTTGAGTGATATAGGTAAAGATATTGCGGCAACAGGCGAAATGAAGAGTATTGTTAATTTGCTCTATCGACAGTTAAAGATTGCATTTAATGCCGAAACGTTCGCGATAGGTCTCTACGATAAGCAAACTCAAGCGGTAAAGATCATTTTGTCTGTAGTGAAGGAAACGAGAAAAGAAAACTACGTATTACCCCTTTCGAATGTAGGTTGCGCTTTAGAGTGGACAATTGCTCAAAACAAAGAATTCGTTGCTCTAGACAAAAGCGACTGGTCTACCGCAGCAATGCCAGCAAATAAAAATATGAACGGAGAATTTACCAATTCGGTCATATGCCAACCTCTCATGTCAGGTAACAATTTACTCGGTGTGCTGACCGTTCAATCGGACAAGACTAATGCGTTTGACAAAGCGCAACTCCAAATTTTACGTATCGTCTCTAGCCTTGCGTCAGTGGCTATATCTAATAGCCTTACGTTTGAAGAACTAGAGATAGCGAAGGATAGTGCAGAAAGTGCTACACAAGCCAAATCAGACTTCCTTTCGAATATGTCTCATGAGATTAGAACACCAATGAATGCAATTATTGGTATGAGCTATCTAGCACTGCTTACAGAACTTTCACCTAAGCAGCGGAATTACATAGAGAAGGTAAATAAAAGCGCTGAGTCTTTGTTGGGTATCATCAACGACATTTTAGATTTTTCGAAAATTGAAGCAGGAAAACTGAGCCTAGAAAACGTTGATTTTAATCTTGACGATGTATTTAACAACGTTACCAATGCACTAGCAATTAGAGCGATGGAGAAAGACGTAGAGTTATATATAGATATGGAGCCACGAGTACCCTTTCAGGTGGTTGGCGATCCATTGAGACTTCAGCAAGTATTGCTGAATCTTGGAAACAACGCAGTAAAGTTCACTGATAATGAAGGCGAAGTTATATTTAAAGTTTCTCTTAAAGAGGAAAGTGATTCCGCCATTAACTTGCTATTTAGTGTATCCGATAATGGTATTGGAATGACGGAGGTTCAACAAGAGCAACTCTTTTCCTCATTTAGCCAGGCAGACTCTTCCATCACCAGAAAATATGGCGGTACAGGATTAGGGCTTGCCATTTCAAAAGATTTAGTAGAGCTCATGGGCGGTAAAATATGGGTAGAAAGCGAGTATCAAAAAGGCAGCAGCTTCTTCTTCAATGTGAAGCTAGGAACCTCTTGTAATACTCAACGCCATAACCTCGAAACTGACATCGAAGGAATTCGCGTGCTTGTAGTTGACGATAGCGAAACAGCAAGACATGTACTTCGCAACCAGTTAACAAACTTCGGTATAAGGCACGAGCTGGTCGAGAGTGGTATTGATGCACTTAAAAGGCTTGAAAAGCAAACCCTAGACGCTAAGTTTGATCTGGTTTTGATGGATTGGAAAATGCCGGGTATGGACGGTATCGAAACTATAAATGCGATCAGAGAAAGCGACACCATTACGCATAAACCAAAAATAGTGTTAGTAACCGCACATAGTTTAGACGACGTGCAAGAAATTACCCATAAGCTTAAATTAGCAGACGCATTAACTAAGCCCGTTACTCCCTCCACGCTACTAAACACTATTACTGGAGCAACTAATACTAAATGCGTTAAAAAATTACCTTCTACGCCATCGGAGTTAAAGGTTCAAGAAGGCGCACAACTAACAGGTCTAAATCTTTTGCTTGTTGAAGACAATGACATGAACCAAGAACTGGCATTGGAACTACTGGAAAGTGCAGGTGCACATGTCGTTACTGCAGATAATGGTAAGCAAGCCTACGAACTTGTTCTTGAGCAGAATTTCGACGGTGTACTTATGGATTGTCAAATGCCCATCATGGACGGATACACTGCAACCTCGAAAATTCGCACTCATTATGATAGCGACGCGCTCCCCATTATTGCCATGACGGCCAATATTATGAAAGGAGACATTGAAAAAGCCTATGTTTCTGGCATGAACGCCTATATCGCTAAGCCCATCGATGTCCCCCTTATGTATCAAACTATTCTTGGTATCGTAAAAAATAAAAAACGCTAGCACTAGATATCGAAAAACAAGATATAAAGTCTGACAACAGCATACCTGCTTTAAAGGGTATAGATATTTCGTTCGGGCTAAGAGCTACTAACAATAATAGTAAACTGTATAGGAAGCAGCTTTCTAAATTCTATGACAGATACAAAGACTTTCGCTCTTCTTTTAACACCGCAATGAGTGCTAACGACGCAGAATTAATGACAAGAGAAGCCCATACATTAAAAAGCTTAGCGGGTACTATCGGGGCTAAAGCGCTATATTCAAGCTCTCACGAACTTGAGCAGGCCTGCTTGGGTAAAAAAGCGGTTCGTGAAACACTCGCTAAAACCTTAGATGAATTGAATATTGTATTGCAGAGCCTTTCAAATTTATCCTCTTTTTCTGAGCCGAATAACACAAAGAACAGCGATCCTCTTATATCTAGTGCTATTACAAGCAAACTCGAAGAATTAAAAACTTATCTCGAAGACTATGACACTGAGGCTGTTTATGTGGTCGAAGATCTTATTTCATCGGTTGGCAATGTAGATTTCGAAAGTTCGAAAAACGTGAAAACTCAGCTCGTAGCTATCTCAAAAGCGCTCCAATCTTTTGACTTCGATACCGCACTCGTTCACACGTGTTCACTCCAATCCGAACTTAGTTAAGCATTAGCAAAACAGTGTTTTTACATTGCACCTTTGCAAAGCCCCTATCAAAGCAATCCAAACAAACGTTTGATCAGTATCTACTAGGTCTCGAAGCCCCTAGCTCTCAAAGCGTTTAAAGGTAGTTTGAGCTAGGTTTTTAGGTAACTTATATGGGGATTGAAATGACAGACTCAGTACTTTTTAGCTCGTTTGATTGGGCAGAGAATACATTGCAAAACCGCATGGTATTAGCCCCTATGACGAGAGGTAGAGCTGGCGCCGATCGCATACCCAATAAAATTATGGGCGATCACTATGTACAACGCGCAGATGCAGGGCTCATTATTACTGAAGCAACGGCTATTTCAGAAGAAGGCATTGGCTGGGTTGATACCCCCGGAATTTATACCGACGACATGGTCGAGGGCTGGCGCTCGGTGGTCAATAGAGTGCACGAGGCCGGTGGAAAAATCGTTTTGCAACTCTGGCATACTGGACGCGCATCACACAGCGACTTCCACAATGGAAATTTGCCCCTGTCTGCATCAGCAATAAAAATTGAAGGGGATGAAATTCACACGCCTAAAGGCAAGAAACCTTACGAAGTGCCAAAGGCGATGACCTTTGACGATATAAAACGCACAGTACAAGACTACAAAAAAGCGGCCGTTAACGCCAAGGCAGCCGGATTCGACGGTGTGGAAGTTCATGCTGCAAATGGCTATCTCATCAATCAATTTTTGGATAGCCGCAGCAATCAGCGCACCGATAATTATGGTGGTAGTGTCGATAACCGCTACCGCTTTTTGGACGAGGTGATGGATGCAGTATTGAGCGTGTGGGATAAAGAGCACGTTGGCGTGAGATTATCGCCAAACGGTGTATTTAACGATATGGGGGCCGATGATTTTCGTGAAACCTTTACCTTTGTTGCCCAACAGCTAAACAAATTGGAGATAGGTTATTTACACGTAATGGATGGCTTGGCCTTTGGCTTCCATGAACGAGGCGAAGCCATGACCCTTGCTGAATTTAGAGCGCTTTTCGACGGTATGATCATTGGAAACTGTGGCTACACCAAAGAAGAAGCCGAGAAACGTTTATCTGACGGCGATGGTGACATGATTGCGTTCGGAAGGCCTTGGATCACGAATCCAGATCTTCCGACACGATTTAAGCATAATTACCCTCTCGAGTCCTTTGACGATCCATCATCGTGGTACGGAGGTGGTGTTGAAGGCTACAACGATTTTGAAACCTACCGCGAGAAGAGTGGGAAAGACGCGATGACTTCGCTGACCTGATTGTCTTTGGGCAGAGCCTAGCGCTCTGCCCTTTTCAAAAGCGTTATTTGAGATAACACGATGCGTAATGCTAACGCGTTCTCACTATTTTAATATGGCCTTAGTTAAACGACTTTTTCTTAGCGGCTAATACGGCAAGTTTTTCTAGACACGACATCCACGCGTAGTTGTGCTGATCGCACTCTTGCTTATTGAGAAAGCCCTGCTGAATGAGCACCAACCTTACATTCCCCTCTTCGGTCTTTTCGAAGTGAATGTCCACTGATGTCATCACCGACTCTTCCATATCATCTTCCCACGCCCAGGAAAACGACAGCTGCTCGTTCGCTAAAATAGTCACATACTCACCAGTTAATGACATTTCAATACCGCTGGGATCCATCATCTTTATGCGATAGCGACCGCCTTCCTTGAAATCACTCATGATTTGTGTGACCGAACAATCGCCCGGTGCAAACCACTCACTAAGATATTCAGGCTCGTGAAATGCTGCAAAAACAAAGGGCAATGATGCATCTAGCGTTACATCAATTTTAAACTCGTGCATAAGGCTGCCTTAGATATTCTTTGACGTTAAAGATCTGTGTCTATCTTACCTTATAACAAAAGTTAGGCGCTCTAGCGTCATTTACCTTTGCTATAAATAAAAAATCCCGAGCCCGCGTAAGGAAAGGCCCGGGAGAAGGAGAACATCCTCAATATTTTTTATCGACAGCTCAAAGCAACTTCTTGAGCTAAAAAATGAACCTATGCACCTTTCATCAGTGAATCCATACTGGCCTTGCTGCCAAAGTGCTGTGAACTTACTCTTTCACTTACCGACAAATACAGATTGTCGATGTCGGCATTTGCCATAAACTTTTCACAAAATCCTGGAACATGAGGCTCGATAAAATGTTTGGCGGCTAGCATAAAGTGGGCAATGAGCTGTTTAACGTTGTCGGTACCCATGGCGATACGCATAGTCGTCAGTTCTATCCCTGCTTTCTTCTGCTCGTCTGAGCTGAGCTCAGAGTGAGAGGTCAGCGCCGGGCATAAAATTATCGTATTATTCTGGCCAATACTCACTTGGTGGCTGAATGCAGGCTCTAAGGCATCGAAGAACCGCACAAATACATCGCGAGGAAGGTTTGCCGGCGCCATATCAACCGTGAATAAAGTACACGGCCAGCCGTGTGTATGCTGCTTTTCACGCAAACCGGCATTACTGTGTTCAGGCAGTGCGTGACAGTTAACGCGAATTTGATCGTGGGCATTCAAAAATGCAGTAAACACTTGCGTATTGATGACCTTGGTCATCATGCGCTGCTCTAAGGTCTTCATGCCGTTTAATACATCAAAGGCCTTTTCAGAATCTAAGAACGCACCTTTGATGTAGTACACATCCCAAAACATGGTCTGTGACCAATCAACACCATTTGCTGAACTGCCTTTTGGCTGGAACATGCGGTGCCCTTCGCCAATAACTACGCCTGCAGTGGTAGCACCGCTACCACACAAATCTTTAGTGTAGCTGTGGATCACATAGTCAGGTCGTGCAGCTTTGTTTTTATGCTGAAGTGGCTGGTGCAGTACAGGTGTCGCAAGGGTGGAGTCCAACATTACCAACGCATCTTGTGCATGCGCTAATTCACAGATCCCAGGCACATCCAATACGTAACCATGTGGGTTACAAGGCGACTCTAAATACACGTGCATTTTCGCACCATTGCTTAAACGCGACGCATGTTCAGTTTTAGTTTGCTGCATGAACTCTGCAAAGCTCTGTGCGTCATAACCGTCAAACCACGCAATCTGTATGTCCATTCGGTTGCTGCGGGCGAAATAATCATGAAGTAGCTGGTACACTCCGCCGTACACGTTCCTCGAAACAATCAGTACATCGCCATGACTAAGAACATTTGATAAACACGCATCAATGGCAGCCATGCCCGAGTTGAAGTTCCAGGCTAGATATTCGGCAGCGTAAGGACCCGCTTCCATATCCACAATGGCGTTAGCAAGGGAAATATTCGTTGGGTTCAACAGACGTGAATAAATTTGGTGAGTAAATTCTTTGCCTTGAAACGCGTCGTCGACCCATTCAGTACAGGCATACACATAAGTCGCTGTTCTTACCACCACCGGTGTTGCAGAAAAAAGTGCCGTGACATTGTCGAACAGTGGATAGTGCCCTTGCGAGCCATTGCCACTCGACAAACTTTGGTACGTGGCACGAAATGGGTTTTGCAACGTATCCAGTATCTTGGCAATTTGAAAAGACAGAAACTTTTTAGCGTTGAAATAAGCCAGTCTGTCTTCTTTATCAAGTCCTTGTAGCGTATTACTCGTAATATCCCATAGCTGCATAACGCTTGCTTGAGCACCATATAAGTGATGAGCGGTGTTGGCGAGTGCCCTACCGTAGTCGCTCTCAGCATTTATACCGAAATGAGATAATTGTTCCTCAACTAAAGCCTGCGTTGTTTCGGCTTGGGTCGTGTTACGCTTAGGTGAAAGCACCTTAGCGTGCGTTACATCAACATCTGTTGAGTTTTGGAATTTGTTTTCTGACTGCATAGCGATTCCGTTGCAAATTGACTTCAGGTGCATGTACATGACACCAACACTGTTTACAAAAATGTAAAACCTAAATCACATTTTTAGAACAATTGGCATTACGATTATGCAGTCAGACAGAGGAAAGAAAAGTTTACTTTAGGAGTGTTAAGCAAATGACAGCAAGGAGTTCAAAGAGGATTGAACTGACTATTTTGAGCGATGAGTCGAATGATATTGCCGAAGCGATTCGCCAAAGAATAGCAGATAATAACGACTTCATAGGCGCTGATGGTCTCCCGCTTTTAACGCTTAAAAAAATTGCTCAATGCCCAGGAGATGTAAATCCAGAAACCGTTACGGTACTGCTTGCAGACCCCGACCTTGCGTCTCGAATCATTGATACATGTTCAGCACTCACCTGGTGTCAGTCTACCTGGGCAGGCAATGCTCCCCTTCTAAATGCCGATAAGAAGAACTACATACTTACCGGACTAAAGGGAATTTTTGGTAAGCTAATGCGGGAATATGTTTTTGCTTACTTGCTTGGGCATGCCAGAAACGTAAAGGCTTTTGAGCAAAACCAGCGTGCCGCCCAGCCAATTTGGGAAGCATCAAAGCGTATGCCGCTAAATGGACAAACACTTGGCATTGCTGGACTGGGCAGTATTGGGCAAGCATTGATTCCCGTTGCTCACGCATTGGGTATGAGCGTTGTGGGTTTAACCCGAAGCGGGCAAGCAGTGAAAGGTGCCGATGCTGTTTATACACCCGACACTATCGAAGCGTTTGCCAGAGCATGTGACCACGTGGTGAATTTAATGCCCGACACGCCATCTACGCAAAACATGCTTTCTCACGAATTTTTTAGTGCGCTGAAACCCCACAGTGTATTTATTAACGCAGGGCGAGGCAGTGCGGTTGACGACGATGCGCTCTTGCAAGCTTTAGACAACGGCGCATTGGCCCATGCAGTATTGGACGTCTTTCGTAACGAGCCTCTCGACCCCGCTCATTCGTTTTGGCAGCACCCTCGTATTTCAGTAACCGCTCACACTGCAGCGGAATCACAGCCAAGCGACGTAGCCGACGTGTTTTTAGAGAATGCGCTGCGTTACATCAACGGTGAATCGCTTAATTATCAGTTTGATTTTGCAAAGGGCTATTAGTGTTTAAATAGCCCTTCTCGTCATCCATTCAAGGCTAAAATACAGCCTGTCTGTAGCTAGTTACGCTGACGCTTAAATTCTAGGGTCAGTTGCCGTTATCTCAATGCGATCATGGTGCTTTTCATGAAACGATAACAGCTGAGGATAATCCTTCATGCTGTGTAGCTCACGGAAAAGTACCCAGTCAATCATGCTGTACAAACAGATTTCGGGATAAGTCCAACCACTAAATCCACCCGCATCAAGCTGGTTTGACAGCGCATCTAACACAGCTTCAATTCGCTCGTTTTGAAGACGGTAATACATTTTGTCTTCGCTAATATCAAAGTCTGAACGTTTCAGCAGCATAAGCTGAACAAAGGAGTCGTTAGCTGCATCAATCAGGGTTAGTTGATTCTCTTCTTCCCAACTTAACCCTTCGTGATCAAGCTTATCGGCAAGGTAGTTATAAATAATGCGAGAGTCGAAAATCATTTGGCCGTCATCTTCAAGACAAGGCACTTTAAGCGTAGGGTTGCGAGAGGCGAGCAACTCGCGATCTTCACCTGAAAAAATTTGAAGATTAAGAAATTCATGTTCTGTAGACGCAAGTACGATGCGAATGCGGCGCACGTAGGGAGAAGTGGTGGAGCCATATAATTTCATAAACGCTGTCCTAAACCGTAGTCGTTCTATGAAATCAGTGTAGCCGGAATTTGAAAATAAAAGGAAGTGTTAAGAACAAGACAACCGACAGGCATACAAAATGATGCGATGTATGCCTATCGTATTAACATCAAGCGCTCAAAGCTGAACGTTCAACGCTTAAAAAGCGTAGTAGTGTATAGCTTAAGCCCTTAAACGCTAAAGCTTGCACCACAGCCACAAGTCGTCGTGGCATTTGGGTTTTGAACTAAAAACCGTGAACCTTCCAGACCATCTACATAATCGACAATGCCACCGACCAAGTATTGTAAGCTCATCGGGTCGACAACCATAGTTACGCTGTCTTTTTCAATGGTCATATCGCCTTCGTTCACCTTCTCATCGAACGTGAAACCATATTGGAAGCCAGAACAACCACCACCTGTTACGTAAACACGTAATTTCAAATCAGGATTTTCTTCTTCTGAAACAAGGGCTTTCACTTTCGCTGCTGCAGCGTCTGAAAACTCAATTGGCAACGCCGTTTCTACAGACATACCCACCTCTACATTAACCTCGTGCTTTCGCACTTTGTGCTTGGTCGCAATTATCTAATACTTGCGGATAGTTAGCAATAATTGGGGCAAAACTTAACGATTCAAGTTACTGCACATTAACGGCATTTCTGTTAAGTGACACGTTGAGATAGAAAAGTTAAGTAAACTAGTTAACACTAACAGATAGAAAATAGCAGTGTGGTCAACGTATCTAAAATATTGACGATACACGAATAAAGGGGCGGCATATGAGTACAACCGACAACTCCCAATTACCTTCTTCTACCCCAGTGCTGTTTGACGATTTCGGACAGTCTCGCTTTACGAGCAAAGAAGAATACAAAGACTCGTTAGTGAAACAGCAAGAAAAACTCTTTCACGTTCAGCAATCTTACTTTCATCAGAAAAAACGAGCACTTATTGTGTTTGAAGGATGGGATGCGTCAGGGAAAGGCGGCGCTATAAGGCGTATTACTGAGAAATTAGACCCTCGTGGCGTGAGTGTATTTCCTGTGGCAAAGCCCGCAAAAGAAGACCAAGACAAACACTTTCTCTATCGCTTTTGGCAACACATCCCCTCCCCTGGCACACTTAAAATATTTGACCGCTCACATTACGGAAGAGTGCTTGTAGAAAGAGTAGATAAGTTGGTTGATGAAGAGGTATGGCAGCGCGGTTATGAAGAAATAAACGCATTTGAGAAAACGCTCAGTGACAGCGGGGTTCGTATTATCAAACTCTTTATGCATATTTCGTCAAGGGAACAGCGCGAGCGATTTGAAGAGCGGCTGCATAATCCTTTCAAGCGCTGGAAGTTAACCGAAGAAGACTTGCATAACCGCAAGATGCGAAACGCCTACGTAGAAGCTACAAATGACATGTTCAAGCACACCCACACGCGTTATGCGCCATGGCATGTAATTAACGGAGAGTTTAAGTGGCAAGCAAGGGTTAACGTACTTGACGCCGTTATCGACAAACTCAGTGAAGGCGTAGATATCTCTCCGCCTCCACTTGATGAGCGTTTAATCGCGCTAGCCTCCAAACAACTAGATGTCGATGAAGATCTAATGAGCGGCTAAGGTGAAAGAACGCTGGCAGGCAGCCATAACTAATTAAGCGATTAAGCCTTAGTTATTGCTGTCTGGCAAAGTCACGTTCAATTCAAGTACGCTGCAATCATCGTTATTGTCTAGCTGTACTGATACTTGATCGTCAGCAATCGTCACGTATTTGCGAATTACCTGAATAATTTCCTGCTGCATCATTGGCAAGTAATCAGGCTCTGTCCGCTTTTTACGTTCGTGCGCAACAATGATTTGTAACCGCTCTTTGGCGACCGCTGCGGTGCTTGGCTTTTGCTTCTTTTTGAGCAGGTCGAAAATTCCCATTACTTCCCTCCTAGCAGACGCTTAAAGAACCCTTTCTTCTCTGCTTCTAGGAAACGATGTGGAACAGTTTCGCCTAGCAGACGTTTTACAGCGTCAGCATAAGCTTGTCCTGCATTAGCTTCTTCGTCAAGAATAACCGGCTGACCTTGGTTAGATGCTTTCAGCACCGATTCAGATTCTGGAATAACACCCAATAGTGGAATCGCCAAAATTTCTTCAACGTCTGCAACACTTAGCATTTCAGCACTTTCAACACGACTTGGGTTGTATCGGGTTAATAAAAGGTGTTCTTTAACCGGTTCGCCCTTTTCTGCGCGCATCGATTTACTTTGAAGAATACCCAAAATACGATCTGAATCACGTACAGACGACACTTCAGGGTTAGTAACCACAATGGCTTCATCAGCGAAATACAACGCCATCTGTGCGCCTTGCTCAATCCCCGCTGGCGAATCACAGATAATAAACTCAAAGTCTTTCTTAAGCTCATCTAATACGGCCTGCACACCATCAACGGTAAGCGCGTCTTTATCGCGAGTTTGTGATGCCGGAAGAATGAAAAGGTTTTCCGTTCTTTTGTCTTTAATTAGTGCCTGTTTAAGTGAGGCCTCTTTATTAATGACGTTTACAAAATCGTAAACAACGCGGCGTTCACATCCCATGATAAGGTCAAGGTTTCGCAAGCCCACATCGAAGTCGATCACTACCGTTTTATGGCCTGCTAACGCAAGTCCCGTACTTATTGCTGCACTCGATGTAGTTTTGCCTACACCACCTTTTCCTGAGGTTACTACGATAATCTTTGCCATCTATTCTTTCCTATTAGTGCGTACAAAGCATTAAGCCAACGGCTCTATACGTAATGTTTCTTCTTCTAAATATACTTGTGCAGGTTTCTTCCAGCATTCACCTTTCACGGTTTCGTGCATAATGAATTGCCCTGCAATTGAAATAAGCTCCGCGTCTAACGACTGGCAAAATACACGGGCTCCCGTATTGCCTTTTACGCCTGCCAGCGCGCGGCCGCGCAGGGTGCCGTAAACATGAATATTACCATCGGCAAGCAGTTCAGCCCCCTCGCTTACAGAAGCCGTTACCACCAAGTCTCCGCCTTCGGCATAGACTTGCTGACCAGAACGTACCGGACGGTTAATTACTTTGGCAGGTTTGAGCGTGGTTGCGGCTGCAGGAGCCGGTTCACTTTTTGGCGGCGCTGAAACGGTTTGATCTTGTTGTGCGGTTTGAGACGGGTTTTCGCCGCTTCCGTTATTGTTTTCACTACCATTCGCTTTGTGCGAACGAAGGGCACTGTCTGTAAATTTGCTTTGGCTTACATCGGCTAACCCCAAATCATTGATAGTGGGCTTCAGCTCTGCCACCTCACCTTTCACGGCCATGGGCTGCAATTGCAGTCGACGACATAGCGCCACCAGCAGCTCGAACTCTGTAGCAGATAAAGGCTTTATCAAATGTAAAATCAGTGAGGAACGGGTAAAGAACTGCGGCGCGCTCGCGACCTTCTGAGATAACTGAGCTTCAAAATTATCTGGCTCAAAATCTATTACTTCTAACACAATACTGGTGAGCGTAGTGCCCTTCATGCGAAAGCAAGTTTCTGTCATTTTTTCTTCCCGAAAAGGCGTCACTTTCCTCATAGCAATTAGCCATGACAATAAGCAAAACCTATTAGCGCTAGTGTCTGTTGCTGTCTTACGCAGCTATACAATTTATTTATTGCGTCACTGTATCAAAAATCCCGTTCGCATACAGCAACTGTATACCGGTTAAAACACGTTTTACCCTGATAATAACCCTAGAACAAGCCAAGAACGTGCCAATCGTTGAGCAGTTTTTAATCAAGCGTAAATTATGCGAGTTTTTAGTGCGTCCTGTTTGTATACAAACGTCTCTTTCACCACAAAAAAAGTACGATCGTAGATCGCACTTTTTATCATCTTCGTTTTCTCACAGCGCTTAAGGTGTGGTAAGTTTTTTCGGGTCTAGTAGTGATTCTAGCTCGCCTCTGGGGATATCTGTCATCGCTTCAGCCACATCAATAACAGGCTTGTTTTCTTTGTAGGCTGTTTTTGCTATTTCTGCGGCTTTAGCATAGCCAATAACAGGGTTGAGCGCGGTGACGAGCACGGGGTTTCTGTAAAGCGCAGCTTCAATGTTATCTTGATTTACAGTAAAGCCCTCGATCGCCTGCTCGCCGATTAGCGTCGCACTGTTGGTCATTAGCGACAGACTTGAAAGCAAATTGCTGGCAATCATTGGTAGCATTACATTTAACTCAAAATTCCCAGACTGCCCACCTACGGTAATCGCCGTATCGTTACCTATTACCTGTGCTGAAGCCATCGCCACTGCTTCCGGAATAACCGGGTTTACCTTGCCGGGCATAATCGATGAACCTGGCTGTAGCGCAGACAGCGCAATCTCACCTAAACCAGCCAAAGGCCCAGAATTCATCCAGCGCAAGTCATTAGCAATTTTCATGAGGGTGACGGCTAAACTTTTTGTCGCACCGGAAAGCGTCACTGCTGTGTCTTGAGAGCCAATCAATGCAAAGAAATTGTCAGCGGGCTTAAACGCAATGTCGGTCAGCTCCCCTAGCGCATCTGAAAATGTCGTAGCAAAATCCGCATGGGCGTTTACACCTGTTCCCACGGCAGTGCCTCCTTGGGCAAGGGTTTGAATAGCTGGCTGCACAGCGCGCAGGGTTTTAATCTGCTGCTTAAGCTGAGAAGCCCAAGCCAGTAAGCTTTGATCCATGCCTACAGGCATCGCATCCATGAGATGAGTGCGTCCGGTTTTGCAGTATTGCGCTACCGACTTTGCTTTAACTTCAATAGTACGAACTAAACTTTCAACGGCCGGTATAAGCTCGTTTGACAATGCAATAGCCGCGCTAACATGAATGGTGGTAGGGATCACATCATTTGAACTTTGCCCGTAATTTACATGATCATTCGGATGAACCTCTTCGCTAGAATAACGAGAGGCTAAGCGAGCAATGACCTCGTTGGCGTTCATGTTTGTGCTGGTGCCTGAACCAGTCTGAAATATATCAACGGGAAAATGCTGCATCACATCATCAAGTGCCAACAGCTCATCACAGGCTTTAACTATGGCTTGGCCGCGATCTTTATCCAGCACTTTGAGTTTCATGTTGGCTTGTGCTGCGGCTTTTTTTACTGTAATCAACGCGCGTACGAAGGCTTCGGGCATGCGCTGCCCGCTTACAGGGAAGTTTTGAATGGCACGCTGAGTTTGCGCGCCGTAGAGTGCATTTTCGGGGACCTGTAGCTCGCCCATACTGTCGCGTTCTGTGCGTGTTGCTGTCATGACTCGTATCCTTGTGTTGATATAGCTAGTTTTTCGGCGTGGTTGCCACGCTTTTATCAGAGCCCTGTTAAGGCTGATGGCATTAAAACACTGCACCCTAGACAGTGAATTATAAAGAATGGGTACTAGGGCCTGTTGCTCTTTGCTGAACATCAAAGGTCAACAGGCCTTCGCGTATTCATATCTATTTTTATTCTCGCAAGCGCAATTCGATCACTCTCGTTATGCGCGTAGCATTCGGCTTTAAGCAACGGCTTGTACAAATGATCTAAACAACTATGCCGCCATTGCTGACTGACCAGCGGATCGCACACGGTTTCATAAAGCACCTCAACCGCATTTTTATAGACCGAAAATTTATCTCTATCGCGTAGCAATAAATTGGCAACACAAGTCACGCCATCTAGATAATTTTTTAAAAACACAGTGTTCAGCACATCGTCCTTGTATCCAATTCGAACGCGTTGAGCTGTATGTCGTATCGAAGACATATGCATTCCTCATGCATCTAAAAATAAAAAGCTCGATAAATACAAAAGAGCTTGTTCTACACAATAATTTAATATAAATGATAATCGTTAGCATTTACAATGATCCAGTGCTATTCTTTTTCGTAATGAAAATTGAATCATCTAATACCTCCTGCAGGTAAAGTTAATCAACATTCAAAGGACATTTTTTATGATCAAGAAGTTACTTGGTGGCGCCACCCTTTTCCTTATGGCCTCAAGTGCACTTGCTAACGAATGCGAAGTGACTGTGGAATCAAACGATGCCATGCAGTTCAACACGTCGAACGTTGTTATCCCGGCGAGTTGTAGCGAGTTTACCGTGACTTTGAAGCACACAGGTCAGTTGCCTAAACAAGCCATGGGCCATAACTGGGTAATGACAACAAAAGCCAACGGACAAGCAGTGGCAACAGACGGTATGAGTGCAGGTTTAGACAACAATTACGTTAAGCCAGACGATGAGCGTGTAATTGGCGCGACTGACATTATTGGCGGCGGTGAACAGACTTCTACGACCTTTTCTGTTGAAGGGTTAAGCAAAGATGAAGAATACATGTTCTTCTGTTCATTCCCCGGCCACATCGGCGTCATGAAAGGCACGGTTACCCTTTCAAGCTAGGGCGTTGAAATACCAAGGCGTGTCGTTTTCGGCACGCCTTAAACATGGATAACAGTAAGTCGAGGGTGTAGTTGCAATGAATACGGCGTCTCACACATCAAAAAGCGCTAAGGCGGTGGTCCGGTATAAGCACTTACCTTCTTTTTCTGACGCCCTATCACGAAACAGGATTATTCCTCACTTAGCAAACAAACGGCTGTTGATGCCGCTGTTTATAGCCATTCTTCTTACTTATAACAGCACCCGGGCAGTTACCTTGTCGGTATTGTCAGATGCATTTTTTCAAGTGGCAGCGTTTGTATATGCATCGCTTGCGCTTTATTACGTCGCCACGTTGCGCGTTTCAGCCGATGCTATTGGTAATTATATGAAAGCGCACCCTGTACATGAGGTAGGATTATCTGCCCTACTTGGTGCTCTGCCAGGCTGCGGTGGTGCTATCATCGTTGTCACTCAGTACACACGAGGTGTGACAAGCTTTGGAGCCGTGGTGGCAGTGCTAACCAGCACGATGGGCGATGCCGCATTTCTGTTACTCGCCCAAGCGCCGTTAGATGCTTTAACCGTAATGGCCGTCAGCGTCACGGTGGGTGCAATGACGGGGCTGGTGGTCAATAAATTTCATAATTACCAAGCTCCTGAAGCCGATGGTGCGCTCCAACAATCGCAAAACTGTGATAAACCCAAAACAGTAAGCCACAAAGCCATATCACTTTCTAAAGTATTCTGGATGATTGCGAGCTTACCCTCGTTGGCGATTGCGCTTGGCTTGGCGTTTCAACTTCCTGTACATAGCTACCTTGCTATCAGTGAACGCACCCTAACGCTGATTGGCGCAGCGTTATGTATTTCGAGCCTTGGACTATGGTCCTTGTGTGGTTCGGGAAGCGGGTACGCTTCGATTACAAAAGAGGATTTAATTCCGCCTCCGCCTAAATGGCGAGAGAAAGCCGCATTAGACACACAGTTTGTATTGGCATGGGTAGTACTCGCTTTTCTTATGTTCGAGCTGTCTGTTGTCTGGTTTGGGCTAGACATTGCTGGGCTGCTTCAATCCATGGGTCCCGGCTTAGTTGGGCTAGCCATTGTCATTGGTTTCTTACCTGGTTGCGGTCCACAGATATTGGTAACCAGCTTATACCTTAATGGCGCAGTTCCATTTTCCGCAAAACTTGGCAATGCAATAAGTAATGACGGCGACGCGTTGTTTCCCGCCATTGCGCTCTCACCCAAAGCAGCGCTTATTGCCACAGTATACTCTGCTATTCCTGCGTTTCTTGTGGGTTATGGCTACTGGTATTTGTTTGAATAGAGCTTTCGATGCGTTAAAAGGTTGAATTAACGGCTAGGATAGCGCTGCCCTACAGCGATTACTCTATTTCGACAGAAAGCGCTTCATTCCACGGCACGCTTATCTCATAGTTCCCTTTACGAGTTTTATATTGATAGACCGTTGTAGAAAAACTAATGGTTTCGGGATTTACATCTTCCTCGATAGTGAGAGTTACGTTAACGGCTTGGAAAAAGCGAAAGCGGTATTTGATATCTTCTGCCAGCAGGCTCGATTCGCCCGATTTCAGCGTGATCGCTTCACCGTTTCGCTGACCGACTACGGCAATTTCTAAACTGCCGTTTATCACTGCTTTTTTCTGTTTAGACTGCAGTAAAACCAACCTGAGTTGATAAGTATTTTCGCTTAATTTAAAGACCTCTACCCCTTCAATAGCAAAGCCGTCGTCGGTTTTCTCTGGTGCCATGACCCTTTCGTAGAAACTTAAAAGCTCTTGCTGGGCCTCAAGCTCTTTTTTCTGTTCACTTAACGAATTAGTAATGTTCTCTGCTTCAAGTTTGGAAAGCTCCATGGCGACTTCAAGCTGATTTACTTTTGTGGTTAACGCATTATTTTCTTCTGATAATAAGGCAATCGTTTCTTGCTGAGCCTGTACTTTCTTGCTGTCGCCTTCGTCAATAATTCGCGCTAGCTTATAGCCGAAACCAATCATCGCAAACATAATAAGCGCCACTAACAGTGTCCACTTGTAGTTGCCTAAAACTTCTTTTAACTGATCTGTCGTCATAATATCTACATCAACAAAAAACACCGTGCGCTAAGGCGCTCTAAACATTATGAATTTTAGGTGTTTATGGTAAGCTTCTTTTCACGTTAATCTACTGTACCACAACATGCGCTTGCAGGCTTTAAGAGAGGAAGTAGCTCATCCACGCACATCCATTCAGTTGTGCATGCTGGGCATTGTAGGGGGAACCTGTGCGGCGCTTATCATTATACTGTTTCGGCTGTGCGTAGAATGGCTACAAGAAACAGGCGTTTCGTCGCTTCAGTCGGTGCTTACCTATGACTGGTTGGTTTGGCTTATCATGCCATTTACCAGTGTAGGATTAATTCTATTTATTGCCTTTCTTACGGGCTTCAAGCACTACCGATTAGGTATTCCCTTTGTTATTCATCGAGTGAAGTACTATTACGGTCATATTCCATTTAGAACCACCATTAACCAGTTCTTTGGGGGCATGCTAGCCCTGGCCGGCGGTTTCGTTGTTGGTCGAGAAGGCCCTTCCGTTCATTTAGGCGCGTCAGGCAGTAGTTTCTTAGGGCAATGGCTTCGCTTACCTTATAACAGTATTCGAATACTTGCAGGCTGCGGCATTGCGGCAGGGATCTCGGCATCATTCAACACCCCGTTTGCTGCCGTAATATTCGTGATGGAAGTGGTACTTAGGGAATACAAAATACATATTTTTGTCCCTGTCATGCTGGCTGCTGCCTGTGGCTCTGTGCTCACTCGCATTGTATTTGGGGAAGTAAACGAGCTTTCGTTTTTATCGTTTAATGCATTTAGCCAGTGGATGTATTTTTACTTGGTGCTACTAGGCATTCTGTTAGGCATGCTGGCAGTTTTATTCAATAGCCAGCTTATGCGGGTGATGACGTGGTTCAGGCCGGTTTCCATGGTGTGGCGTTTAATACTTGCGGCGCTAATTACCGGTACTATTGGTATGTTTATACCTGAAGCCCTTGGCGCCAACTTTATTGATGTTGAGCACTTATTTGATAGCTCCCCCGGCGCGCTGCTGTTGGTTTCTACTTTAGTGTTTAAAGTTATCTTGGCGGTATTTGCTATTGGCCTCGGTATTCCAGGAGGGATCATTGGCCCAGTGATGGTTATTGGCATGCTCGCTGGCGCCGTACTTTTATTGCCACTGTCGTACTTTATTGACGTACCCGAATTTACCAACAGCTTCGCCCTGTTAGGTATAGCGGGCATGTTGACCGCTGTATTACACGCGCCTCTTGCAGCGCTTTCCGCGGTTATGGAGCTATCGTACAGCCCACAAATTATTCTACCAGCCATGCTGGTCATCGTGCCTGCTTATGTGACTTCAACGCAGTTCTTTGGCAACCGCTCTATTTTCATACGCCAGCTTGATTATCAAAATCTCCCTTACGCTATCTCATCTATTCGCGAAGCCCTTGAAAAGACAGGTGTGCTTGCGGCGATGAATACAGATTACAAGCTATTTCACGATGCGCCAGAGCAAGCGTTAATTAACTACTTAGAAAGCGATCCAACAAAAATTGTCATTCAGAAGTTAAAATTTGAAATAGATGTGCAGTATAAGCTGGTCCAATACAATGTGAGTTTGGAACACGATGCAACAGCGTTAAACTATTACGAAATGGAAGGTATTAGCGCGCAGTCTACGCTGCACGAAGTATACGAACACCTTAAAAACTCGCGCTCTGGCGCAGTTTATATTTACGATCAGGAGCTAAACGATATTATTGGCGTAGTAACGTGGAATATCTTACAAAGCTTCTTACAAAAGGCTCATTATTAGTATGTACATTTTATGGTTTAAAGCGCTGCACATCTTTTTCATGCTGGCTTGGATGGCAGGACTTTTCTATTTACCGCGACTTTTCGTTTATCACGCGACAACGAAATCTCAAGTGGTAAAAGACGAATTTAAGGTCATGGAACGTCGCCTATGGTTCTTTGTTACTCCATTCGCCTTGTTAACTCTGGCATTCGGCGTTGCGCTTATTGTCAGCTATGGTGGAACTTGGTTTAAAATGTCGGGGTGGCTTCACATAAAGTTGCTGCTGCTGCTTGCTATTTACGGCTATCACTTCTATTTGTTTAAGTTAATGAAGCAATTTGCACGCGACGAAAATAGACACTCTCCGCGCTTTTATCGCTTTTTAAATGAAGCGCCGGTGCTTATTATTCTCGCCATCGTTTGCCTGGCTGTGGTAAAACCTTTATAAAAGTTTCAGCCAAACTAAATAGTAAAGGCGCACGTACAAAGCTATTGAAAAGTCAGTACTCAAGGAACCAGTACTGCTGTGTAGTGTTATAAGTAATTTTAAGCTTGTTGTTGAGAGTGTTGTAAGCATTGCACATAGTCGCCCAGAACCTGCTGTTTCTCGGGTTTAACGAATTGTTTTTAACGGAATTCTTTACATGGATGACAGTAATCAACACCTCAAGCATTTGCTCAAGCAGACAGACATTGCCTTTAAGGCGCTTATGAGGGAGCCTGCTTCACGGCTTCTTAACGAGCAATACGAAAAGGCAAAGCTTGAACTAGACAGTTATACCGCTTCGCTTAAACACACGTTGAATCAACGACATCAACAACAAAGACAGCGCTAGTTTTGAATTAGCGCTTTTTGTTTTTTGCTTCTCCTGTAGCTCCCAGCTATGAAACTTGCCCCTAGGTTACTTTGTTAAAAGTTTCAAATTGATTGGGTAACGCGCCTGCTAGCTCCCCTGACAATTTAGTGTAATCTGCCAGCACCGAAGGAAGCTGTTTAACAAGCATATTTATATTACTTTCAAGCTGAGCAGCTTGTTTGTCGTTTCTGTAAGACAAAGCTAATTCAATATTAGCAAGCGTTGAGAAAAGCTTTAAACATCGAGACAGGCGAGCTTCTGCAGGTTCTTTTTCCTCAGGCTCTTTACTGTCACAGTCTTTCTTGTTCGCCTTACTTTTTTCTAAATGCTTTTCCCAATGGTTCCACGCATTTTGCCACACAGGTTCTAATTGCTTGTGCACGTGTAAAAGCCCATTTAGCCAGCTTTCGAGCTCTTTCGAAGGCCTCGTCGTTCCTTGCACCTCTATCGCAACGGTTAATTCATTAGGCATGGGCGACTTTTCCTGACGCATAAAATCCAAATGCGCCCGCAGGCCATTCATTAATGTATCAGCAAGCTTATCTACGTCTTTGTCTACAAGCTGGCTGTCACTAGACTGTATGAGCCACGGCATCCACTGTTCGGGCATGGGAATTTCTGGTGCGGAGGCAACGGCAAAGATCATTCCATCTACATAATAAGCATTCGGAAGCACATTCTCGAAACTGGGAAGCGAAACAATACCGCTGATTGTTTTTATTGGAAACCCATCTTTCACCATTACCATCCTATTTTAATTTGCGTTCTCTTTTATGAAACGGTAGTCTGCGCGGCCACTTTGTAGAGGGCATGTTTTGTAACCTTTTATCTACCCAAAATAATGGGGAATAAGGTAAAGAGTAAACAACAAACTTCTACTCTGGGTACGCGACAATAGGTTTAAAACCAATCTGTTACTGTATTGGTTTAGCGGTACTGTTGCGTGCTCGCCTACCTATTGTCATGATAGCAAAACTTAACTAAGAGTCGTTGCAATGGCAAAAGATAAATCAGGATACATCATCGCGGCCGCCTTTATTGGCCCTGGAACAGTAACTACGGCAAGTCTGGCAGGTGCAAGCTTTGGCTTTCACCTAGTATGGGCGCTCCTTTTCTCCATATTCGCAACCATAGTATTGCAAGACATGGCTGCGCGTTTAGGTGTGGCCAGCGGCCAAGGCCTAGCCAGTGCAATGAAAAACATGGCTTACAAGCCATGGCTAAAGAATCTTTTTATCGTGCTTATTGTCAGTGCTATCGGCATTGGCAACGCAGCCTATGAATCGGGCAACCTAACCGGCGCAGCAATCGGCCTAGACGCATTTATCAGTATAGGCATTGGCCCCTGGGCCAGTATTTTGGGCACGATCGCTATAGTTTTACTCTGGTCGGGCAGCTACAAGTGGATAGAGACAGTACTGGTTTATCTCGTCTTTATTATGGCTGGCGTATTTCTTATCACGCTGTTAGTAGCCAAACCTGATATCGCCGCGATGTTTAGTCAGTTAATGTCTCCGCGGCTGGACGCTGACGCCATTACCACGGTGCTGGCGCTTATTGGTACCACCATCGTGCCTTACAACTTGTTTCTTCACGCGAGCCTAGTTGCAAAATCATCGAAAGGCCAAGATAAACAAGACGCGGTCGTCGCGTGCCGAAACCAGTCTGCTAGAGCTATTAGTATGGGTGGGCTTATTACGCTTATCGTAATGGCAACAGCAATGATGGCGTTCTTCAATCAAGCTGCCACTATGGACGCTTCAAACATGGGCGAACAGCTTAAACCGGTTTTAGGTGACAAAGCTCAGTGGTTCTTTGCACTAGGGTTATTCGCCGCAGGCTTAACCAGTGCTATCACTGCGCCGCTAGCAGCCGCTTATGCGGTAACAGGAGCTCTGGGGCTTTCTGACGATATGCAAAGCAAGAGCTTTAAAGCGGTATGGTTTATCATCATTGTAGTGGGTGTCAGCGTTGCAGCACTTGGCTTTAAGCCCCTACCCGCCATCTTGTTTGCTCAAGCGACTAATGCTCTTTTACTGCCAATTATAGCCATTTTCCTATTGGTCGTTATGAATAAAAGCACCGCACTGGGTGAATTTAGAAACACATGGAAAAGTAACCTGGCAGGCTTTCTAGTAGTGGGTACTGTGATTGGTTTAGGCCTGTATAAACTAATCGGCGTATTTAGCTAACAGCCCCAAATTAGGGGGTCAGAGTCATGACTCTGACCCTGAGGGATCCCCACGAATTTAATTTCATATGCCTCCGGCCCAGGCTGCGTCAACTATGGAGCTGTACCATTTGAGC